>JAHWKC010000005.1 GCA_019348095.1 Pseudomonadota bacterium
CGTCCTCGCTGGGCTTGCCGGCGACGGTCACGGTGCTGGTCCGCACCAGCCCGGCCGTGGACCCGGCGGCGACGAACCCGCGGACGTCCCAGTGGGCGCCGGGGTACCGCGTGTCCCGGCCCCGGTTCGTCGCGATGAGGTACTCGCCCAGGCGGGTCGGCTGGAAGTGGAACGGCGCCGCGGCGCGGGCGTCCGGGCTGACCCCCAGCGCGCCGGCCTTCTCGGTGACGAAGCCCTGGCCCGGCGCCTCGACGGTGTAGCAGCCGCCGGCGACCGCGTACCGGTCCTCGGGCTGGGGCAGCCGGTCGTCCACGTCGCGGTCGGTCACAAGCGCGTACGGCATGCGCGCGGCGTTGCCGGTGGCGGCGGGCTGGCTGGGGGCGGCGGCCAGCGCACCGGCGCCGGCCGCGGTGAGCGCCATCGTCGACAGCGCGAGCAGGGCGCGCAGGGAGGGACGGCGCGGCGGGGTCGACATGGCCAACGCACTTCGCCGCGGGTGTGACATCTCCTGCCCGGGTGCACTCCGCGCGCACATTGCTAGCGTCGCCGCCCGTGCCGGCCCCCACTGACCGCGTGCCGGCACCGCTGCTGGTGCTGACGGCGATCGTCTCGGTGCAGGTCGGCAGCTCACTGGCCAAGACGCTGTTCGACGACCTGGGCGCGGCCGGCGTGACGCTGCTGCGGCTGGGGCTGGCCGCCGCGCTGCTGCTGGCCGTCCTGCGGCCGAGGGTCCGCCGCTGGACCCGGACCTCGTGGACGGCGGCGCTGCTGCTCGGCGCGGCGATGGCCGGGATGAACCTGGTCTTCTACCTCGCGCTGCGCACCGTCCCGCTCGGGATCGCGGTCACGGTGGAGTTCCTGGGGCCGCTGCTGCTGGCGCTGGTGCAGACCCGCCGCGCCGTCGACCTGCTGTGGGCCGGACTCGCCGCGGGCGGCGTCGCGCTGCTCGGCCTGGACACCAGCAACGACGTGCCGCTGTCGGGGTTGCTGCTGGCGTTCGTCGCGGGCCTGTTCTGGGCCGGCTACATCGTCGCGAGCGCGCGGGTCGGGCAGGTGCTGCCCGGCACCGACGGGCTGGCCGTCGCGCTGCTGTTCGCCGCGCTGCTGGTGCTGCCGTTCGGCGCGTCCGGGGCCTCGGCCGTGCTGGACCGCCCGGTACTGCTGCTCGCGGCGGTCGGGGTCGCGCTGCTGTCGTCGGTCATCTCCTACGGCCTGGAGCTGTCGGCGCTGCGGCGCATCCCGACGCAGGTCTTCGGGATCCTGATGAGCCTGGAGCCCGCGGCCGCGGCCGTCGCGGGCTTCGCGGTGCTGGGGGAGGCGCTCGGGCCGCGCGAGGTTGCGCGGATACAAGATGCGCGGCTCGCAAGCCGGTAGCCTTGGGCGGTCAAAGGAGAACCCGATGAAGCAAACCCTTTCCACCCTGTGCCTGTGCCTGGCGATATCCATTGGCCCGGCCGATGCGGCCGATGCCGCCGCGTTTGATCCGGCCCGCGAAGCGGTCGAGCAAGGCGAGTTCAAGGCCATCACCAGCATCCTGGTCGCCCAGGACGGCGAGGTGGTCTATGAGCACTACTTCGATAGCGACGGCTCGCAGGCGCGGCGCGATACGCGTTCGGCGACCAAGACGGTGGCCGGGATGCTGGCAGGAGCCGCGATGGCCGACGGCCATCTCCCCGGTGCGTCGGCGCGGATCTTCGAGCATCTCCCGCCAGTTCGACTGGAGCGGATGCAGAACCCCGATCCGCGCAAGCAGGCCATTGCGGTCGAGGACCTGTTGACGATGTCATCGCTGGTGGAATGCAACGACGAGAACGAGTACTCGCGCGGCAACGAGGAGCGCATGTACCTGATCGAGGACTGGGTGCAGTTCTACGCCGACCTGCCGGTGCAGGGATTCCCCAAGTGGATGCCCAAGCCGGCCGATTCGCCGCACGGGCGCAGCTTCCGCTACTGCACGGCCGGGGTGACGACGCTGGGCGAGGTCCTGCAAACCGCGGTGGGCGAGCCGCTGGAGCGCTACGCGCAGCGGCGCCTGTTCGATCCGCTGGGGATCGAGGCGCCGAAGTGGCAGTTCTCGCCGCTCGGGCTGGCGCAGGCGGGCGGCGGACTGGGACTGCGCACGCGCGACCTGTGGAAGCTGGGCCAGTTGTACCTGGACGGCGGCCGCGCCGACGGCAGGCAGCTGATCCCCGCGGACTGGGTGCGCCAGTCGCTGTCGCCAAAGGCTACGCCCGGCGAAGAGGCGGACTACGGCTACCTGTGGTGGCTGATGCATATCCCCGTCGGCGACACGGTGGTCACCGCGCCGACGATGGCCGGCAATGGCGGCAACGCGGTGTTCCTGTTCCCGGAGAAGCAAGCGGTGGTGGTGATCACGACGACCAACTACCAGGAGCGCCAGCCGCACCTGTTGACGTTCAAGCTGCTGACGGAGCATCTGCTTCCGCAGCTCTGAGGCGATTTGCCGCGCCGCTGGGATGGTGCCGCCGTAGGCGGACGGGTGCCTGAGGCGGTGCGTGCCCGATCGATTGGTGGGCGCGGCTTGGTGCCGATACTTGCGCCGGCTCGCTACTGTCGCGCGCCCTCACCCCTGCCCCTCTCCCGGTGGCGGGAGAGGGGGCAGCTGGGAATTGAAGTGAACCGGGGCCGCAGCGATGCGGCTTTCGCGGGGTGCTAGGGATTCCAGCCAAGCGAACTAATAGCGGCACCGGCTAGGGGCTGTACTGTGCTGCCCCAATAGGGACCTGCAAAGTAAAGGGTTGCCCACCGAACGCATGAGTGTCTGCTTCCGGCCAGGAGCGGACGTCCCGAAGCACAGGTCCGGACGAGGATGAATTCAGAATGCGTCACGATGCAGTGGCGCAGCATCGCGGGAGAACGCTGAATGCAGAGCTTTCCAGAGCGAAGCGAAACGGGTGCAGACGACAACACTGGATCGCCGGAGTGAGCCGACGTGATCCCAGTTTCACCTAGACACTAGGCGCCGCCGAGATCAACTGCATCGCTGCGCCGTGCGCCGCTTTCCGGACAGCCTCGGCCGTTGTCGAATCCGGCAACGTGCGGGCAATGACCATACCGCCGATGCACAGCGCAGCTAGCGCAAGAGCGCGCTGCCGCCCCTCGGGCGTATTGTCCCCGAGGTTCCTCTCGAAAAGCCCTACCATTGATTCGAGAAGCTGCTGGTACGCAGCCCGCACCTCGGGATTGGCACGTGCTACGTCGGATGGCAGTGCGATCATCGGGCACTGACCGTCTCGGTCACCCAGATGCGCTGTCGAGAGGTAGCCCTCGATCATCTGCACCGCCATAGATGGTTCGGTCCGGCTCGGATCGACGCCGGCCTCGGCACGCCATTGCGCGCCGCGTCCCATCAAAAAGCCCGAGACTGCGGCGGAATACAGCGCATCTTTACTCCTGAAATGCGAATAGAAGCCACCTCTGGTGAGGCCGGCTTCTTCCATGACCCTGTCGATCGTGACCCGATCGAAGCCGTCACGATTGAACAATATTCGCGCGGCCTCGACGATCCGCGCCCGGGTCTGCTTCTTATGATCGGCTTTGTAGGGCACTGGAAGCTCCAACGCTGGGCGCGCCAGCAGGTGCGTGCGCAGCCCAAAATATGTTCTTGAACATAATTTGTCACCCTTTATTCTGGGCCGGCCCTGATTCGGGCGTAGCTCGAGAGGAGAAAAATGATGCCGCGATACCTGCTTGCGTTCCACGGTGGAAAGCCGCCGAAAGACCAGGAACAAATGGCCGACTTCATGACGCGATGGCGGCAATGGGCCGGAGGACTCGGAAGTTCCTTGGCGGACGAGGGCGCCGTTCTTTCCCGCTCGATGCTCGTGACCGATGCCCACAAGGGGACCGCCGAGCCCTGCGAGAACCGCCTGACCGGATACAGTCTCATTGATGCCGGCAGCCTAGACGAGGCGATCGGGATGGCGCGCGGTTGCCCTATCTTCGAAGTGGGCGGATCCATCGAGGTGGGCGAACTAATGGATGCATCGATGGCAACCGGATCAAGCGAGAAGTCCCGCGCCTGATCGATCGGCAGCGGGCATGCGATCTGCGCCCCGCGGCCGCTCACATCCAGCTGGATTCGCTAACGGCGACCTACTTCAAAGAAGAAACTGGAGCTTGCAATGGGACGGATATCGGGTGGGTGTTTGTGTGGGGCTGTGGATTACGAGTGCGCCGAAGATGCCATCTTGGGCGGGCATTGCCAATGCACAGACTGCCAAAAGATAAGCGGTGCTGGGCACATCTCCAGCATTGCTGTACCCAGAGGCAGCTTAAGAATTCAGGGAACCCTGAAATTCCATGAGAAGCAGGCCGACAGCGGAAATGTCGTCAGACGAGGCTTTTGCCCTCAGTGCGGCTGCCACATTTATGCCGAAAATAGCGGAATGCCACAGCACGAGTTCATACGAGCGGGAAGCCTTCACAACCTAGAGGAATTCAGGCCCTCAATGGTCGTCTTCGCCAGAAGCGGAGCGTCTTGGGACCACACGGATCCTGCGCTCCCTAGATTTGAGACGATGCCGAATATCTAGGGTAAGCCCGACGTTGCGCCGCCGCGGCTGATCTTCGCACCTCATTCTGCGTCTACAAGATCCTCCGCAGAGCGCTGTTTTGGCGGGCGAGTGCGAGCGGACATCGCAATACGTCACTACCCAGGCTCGCACCGGATGTTTTCCCAGATGCGCCGGTGGCGCGCGCCGTCAAAGCTGTCCGCTTGAGCCGCTGCCGCCCAAATGTGGCCATGAAACACGCAAGAACGATTTACGAGACGCGCAGCCGGAATGCCTGCCGCACCCGCTCGCGATAGGCCGGCCCGCTGCCCAGGCGCGCACCCGAGGCCAGCCGGAAAACGTATTGCCCGGACTCCTGCGTCTCGATCTCTGTCACCGCGGCTATGCGCACGATCCGCGAACGGTGGATGCGCGCAAAGTGCCGCGGGTCGAGCTGCGATTCCATCGCGGCCATGGTCTCGCGCAGGCTCAGGCGCTCCGACCCGACATGCAGTTCGACGTAGTTCAACTGCGCGACCACGCAGTCGATCGATTGCACCGGCACCATGCGCAGCCGATGTCCTACCGGTACCGGCAGGCGTTCGGGGAAGCTCTCGTACGCACCGGACGAGACGCGCTGGCGTCCGGCGCGTGCACGCTCCAGTGAAAGACGCAGTCGTTCGCGCGAGTAGGGCTTGAGCAGGTAGTCGACCGCGCCGTGTTCGAAGGCGTCCACGGCGTGTTCGGCAAACGCGGTGACAAACACCACGTGCGGGCGCCATGCCGCCGAAGCGCGATGGAGTGTGCCAAAGCCGTCCATGCCCGGCATCTGGATATCGAGGAACACCACGTCCGGCTTCGTGCTGCTCAGCGCAGAGGCCGCTTCCTCGCCGTTGCTGCATTCGCCCAGGATATGCACGCCGTGCTCGGCACCGAGCATGCGCCGCAGCCGCACGCGCGCCATCGGCTCGTCGTCCACGATCAGCACGCGCAGCGGAACGTCACTCATCACGCCTGCCCAGCATCAGCGGCAGCGACACGCGCACTCGGGTGCCGCCGCCCGGCAACACCTCGATGTCCAACGCCTGGGCCTCGCCATACAGGCATTCCAAGCGGGCCCGCGTATTGGCCAAGCCCATTCCGAAGCCGGGTTTGGGCGGCGTGCCAGCCCCGTCGTCGAGCACTTCCAGTAGCAGCCGATCGCCCTCGCACGAGGCGCGCACCTCGACCCTGCTCGGCGACTCGCGATGTGCCACCGCATGCGTCACCGCGTTCTCCACCAGCGGCTGCAGCATCAGTCGCGGCACCTGCGCGAAAAGGGCGTCCTGGTCGATGTCACGGTGGAACTGGAGCCGATCGCCCAGGCGCACCTGCTCGATGCCGATGTAGCAGTCGATCGCGCCAAGCTCGTCGCGCAGGGAGGTGTGCTGCTGGCGGCTCGACTCAAGGCTGTGGCGCAACAGTCCCCCCAACTGCACCAGCATCCGGTCGGCGGCGTCGGCATCGTGATGGACCATCTCAGCGATGGAATTGAGCGCGTTGAACAGGAAGTGCGGATTGAGCTGCGCCGACAGCGCATCCAGCTGCGCCTGCGTCAGTCGCTCCTGCAGCACTTGCGCTTGCCGCTCGCGCGTGCGTGACCGCTGGGCGTAGACCAGCGCGTGACCGATGCCGACGATCACGCAGCCCATCAGGAAGTTCCGGAGCATGCTGCTGACCAGCAGCGCGCCCCCGCGCGGTGGCGTGTTGTACCAGTCGACCCAGGGTTCCAGCGCCAGCACGGCCGCGGTACGGAAAACCACCACGGCCAGGACCGCGAGCAGCAGCGCCCCCAAAGGCCTGAGCCAACGCTCGCGTTCCAGTGGCGTGCGCGCGGTCCACCACAGCAGCCAAAGCGTGGACAGCACCCAGATCGCGGCGCCCACTATCTGGCCGGGCACGATTTCCTGCAGGCTCAATGGCTGCCCGCGCGCGGAGCGGAAGGCGAGCAGATGGCCGGTCACGATGAGGGCGTTCAGCACCCACCAACCGACCACGCCAATCACGATGAGCCACGGGAATCTGCGCATTGCGGGTCAGGCTAGACCGCAGCTGCATCCCCCGCAACGGCTGGTGCCGCGTTCGTCCCCGGTTCCGGTCTGTTCGTCCCTACCCTGATCAGCGCGGCGTCCGCGGAGGCTAGATTTTTTGCCGATCCCGTCTCCAAGGCCTTCGCCGATGCCGTCTCCGATCTCCAGCTCCCGCCGGACGCGGTCCAGCGTCGCGTCCGCCGCGCTGCTGCTCTACTGCCTCGTCGCACCGTTGCACGCGGCCGATGAGCCGTTGTCGGTCCCGCGCGTGGACGTCGACATCACGGTGGATGGTCGACTGGACGAGACCGCGTGGCAGCAGGCCACGCAGGTCGAACTGTCGTACGAGATCCAGCCGGGCGACAGCACCGATGCCGCCGTTGCGACCACGGCGTATGTCGCCCACACCGACGATGCACTGCTGATCGCCTTCGACGCGCGCGAGCCGGACCCGACGCAGATCCGTGCGTTCCTGCGCGACCGCGATGCGCTGTTCCGCGACGACTACGCCGGCGTCATGCTCGACACGTTCGACGACCAGCGCCGTGCCTACCAGTTCTTCGTCAACCCGCTCGGCGTGCAGGCGGACCGGGTCAAGGAAGAGGCCAGCGGCAGAGAGGACGACGCGTGGGACGGACTGTGGACGAGCGCGGCGCAGATCACCGATTCCGGATACCGGATCGAGATGCGCATTCCGTTCGCCACGCTGCGGTTCCGACCGGGCGAGGACGCGCGCCGCTGGGGCGTGCGGTTCCTGCGCGCGCGGCCACGCGAGAACCCATACATGTATGCGAACCAGCCGATCGAGCGCGGCGCACGCTGCGACCTGTGCTCGATGCGCAAGCTCGAGGGCTTTGCCGGCATCCGCCAGGGCCGCGGCCTGGAGATCACGCCGACGCTGACCGTTGCGCAGGCGCAGTCGCGCGAGGAGGACGGCTGGCGTGGCGAGGGCGTGCAGATCGAGCCCGGTGTCGACGTGGCCTGGACGCCAAGCCCGAGCCTCACCCTCAGCGCAACGCTGAACCCGGACTTCTCGCAGGTCGAATCCGACACGGCGCAACTCGACCTCACCACGAGCTTCTCGCTGTTCTTCCCGGAGAAACGCCCCTTCTTCCTTGAAGCCGCCGACACGTTCAGCACGCCGCTGCAGGTGCTGTATACCCGCCAGATCGCCGATCCTGACTTCGGCCTGCGCGTGACCGGCCGGGAGGGCTCGAATGCATACGGCGCCGTGGTCGCTCGCGATGCGGTCACCCAGCTGCTGATCCCGGGCGCCCTCGGGTCGCGCTTTCGAGTGCTCGACCAGCCGTCCAACGCCGCATTCGCGCGCTACCGGCACGACTTCGAAGGGCAGACCAGCCTCGGTGCGGTGACGACGCTGCGCAGCGGCGAGGATTACCGCAACGCGCTGGTCGGGTTCGACGGGCGCTGGCAGCGCGGCAGCCACACGCTCAGCGGCCAGTGGCTGCGCAGCGATTCGCGCTATCCGGGCGAACTTGCGCTCGACGACGCAGCCCCGGTGGGTGACGCGCTGCTCGCGCGCTACAGCTTCGGCAACCGCAACTGGATCGCCGACCTGCAGCACACCCGGATCGACCCGGGCTTCCGCGCCGACCTGGGCTTCATCCCACAGGTCGGGTTCGGCCGAAGCTTCGCGATGGCCGCCCGCAACTGGTACGGCGCCAACGGAGCGGCGATCACGCGCATCTCCGCCGGCGTCGACGGGGAGACGATCGACCGCAGCGA
The DNA here is from genome assembly GCA_019348095.1 of Pseudomonadota bacterium. Lineage (GTDB taxonomy): Bacteria > Pseudomonadota > Gammaproteobacteria > Xanthomonadales > Xanthomonadaceae > Novilysobacter_A. Next base: position 8,330 of record JAHWKC010000005.1, read on the forward strand.
CGGACAGTTGCTCGAGCGCGAGGCCAGGGGCTTCATCGTCGTGCGCGGCCCGCTCCAGAGCATCGCGCAGATCACCGGCGGAATACGCGAGCGCTTTTGGGACGGGCGCATGTTCGACGAAACATTCCGCCAGCTCTACCTGGAGGCCACGCCCTGGGCTGGCGTGCGGACCGAACTGGTCGTCCAGACCGGTCGTCAGCTGGACTTGCGTGCATCGCGGCTCGGTGACTTCACCAAGGTCGATGGGGAGCTCTGGCTCGATATCGGCCGCGGCCTCAGCTTGATCCTCGACGGCAGCGTGCAGACGCTCGAACGGGATGGCGGCACCGCGTTCAGCGCGATGGTGCTGGATGCGCGCGCGAGCTGGCAATTCGACCCGCGCCAGCGGCTGCGCCTGTCGTTGCAGGGCAGCGAGGTCGAGCGCGATCCGGCGCTGTACGCGACCGCGGTCAAGCGCCGCAGCCGCGACGTCGCCGCGCAGTTGCTGTATTCGTACAAGCTCAACCCGCGCACCGCGGCCTACCTGGGCTATTCGCACGGCGGCTATGCCGATGACGATCAGGTGCGGCTCGCCGACCGCGACCGCAGCCTGTTCCTGAAGCTCAGCTACGCCTGGCAGCCGGGCGGGTGACCGGATGACTCGCCCCGTCACCACTGCCGACCCTGCTCACCGCGCTGCTGGCGCATGCGACCGCTCGGGTCGAAAGGGGAAACGATGAACGACCGGGCTCCTGACCTTTGGCAGGGGGTGGACGGGCCTAGCGCGAGTAGCGTAGGTGCGACGGCACCGCGCGGCAGCCGTTTCCAGCGCGCTTCACGAACCGCCCGCGCACCCGCTAGCAGACCGACCTGGACCGCCGCCCGGATGATCCGCCCGCTCGCCCTGGTGGTCCTGCTCACCGCGCTGCTGGCGCCGGCGACCGCCGCCGCGGCCTCCCCACCGGTACAGACCGAACACCTGCAGTCTCGACTGGTCAGTGAGGCGACCGCGGCTGTGCCGGGCACACGCCTGACGCTTGGGCTGCTGCTCGAGCACGATCCGCACTGGCACACGTACTGGCGCAACCCGGGCGATTCGGGGCTGCCGACCGAGCTCGACCTCACCCTGCCCGATGGCGTCATTGCCGAGCCGATCGCGTGGCCGCATCCGCAGCGCTTTGAGGTGTCGGACATCGTCAACTTAGGCTACGGCGAGCGCCGGCTGCTGCCGGTCTCGATCCTGATTCCGGCCGACTACACGGCAAAGTCGCTGCCGGTACGCGCGGCGGCGAACTGGCTGATCTGCGAGGTCGAATGCATCCCCGGCAAGGCCGAGTACGCACTCGAACTGCCGGTTGCGCCGGAGGCCGGCGTCGACTCGCGCTGGGCTGACGATTTCGCCGCCGCGCGCGCCGACCTGCCGCGCGCGGCGGCGGCGACGCTCGCGATCGACGAGGACGCCGATGCGATCGCCCTGACGCTGGGCAGTCTCGGCCCCGCCGCGGCGCCGGCGCAGTGGCAATGGTTTCCCGAAACCCCGGAGGTTGTCGCCAACGGCGCGCAGCCGCAGTGGCAACGCGCGGCCGATGGCTGGCAGGCGCGCTGGCCGAAGAGCGAGTACTTCACCGCGCTGCCGGCGGACGTCGCCCTGGTCGCGGTCGACGGCGACGGCACGGCGTGGCGTTTCGCCGCCGGCAACGCCGCGGCCGCTTCGCCCGCGGCCGCGACGCCACTGTCCCCCGCTGCGACCACGGCCGCGACGCTGTCGTCCGTCGAACCGCTCGGTCTGCTGCCGGCCCTGCTGCTCGCCTTCATCGGCGGCCTGGTCCTGAACCTGATGCCGTGCGTGTTCCCGGTGTTGTCGATCAAGGCGATGAGTGCGCTGGGCTCGGCCGACGATCGCGCCGAACTGCGCCGGCATGGCGGCTGGTACACGCTCGGCGTCGTGGCGACGTTCCTGTTGCTCGCTGGCGTGCTGATCGCGCTGCGCGCCGGCGGCCAGCAGCTCGGCTGGGGTTTCCAGCTGCAGGAGCCGCGCTTCGTCGCCGGCGTCGCCTTGCTGCTGTTCGCGATGGCGCTGTCGTTCTCCGGCGTCTGGGAGTTCGGTGGGCGGCTCACCGGTGCCGGCCAGCGGCTGACCGAAGGGCAGGGCGCGCGTGCGTCGTTCTTCACTGGCGCGCTCGCGGTCGTCGTCGCGAGCCCGTGCACCGCACCATTCATGGGCACCGCGCTGGGTTGGGCACTGGCGCAGCCGGCCTTTGCCGCACTCGCGGTGTTCGCCGCGCTGGGTCTTGGGTTGGCAGCGCCGATGCTGCTGCTCGGGCTCGTGCCAGCGCTGGCCCGCGCGTTGCCGCGGCCCGGCCCGTGGCTGGAAGGCTTTCGCCAGATGCTCGCCTTCCCGCTGTACCTGACGGTGGTCTGGCTGCTGTGGGTGTACGGCGAGCAGACCTCGCCGCTCGGCATGGCCTGGCTGCTTGCCGCCCTGACCGCGCTGGCGTTTGCGCTGTGGCTGCTCGGGCGCCGGCCCGCGATGCGCTCCCCCAAGCTCCGCGCGATGGCCGCCATGGTGTCCGCGGCGGCGCTCGTGCTGGCGCTCGGGCTGCCGCTGTCGGCGCCGGCGCCGGCAGCCGCCGGTGCGCGATTGATGAGCGATGCCGACGCCGAGCCGTGGAGCGAGCAGCGCCTCGCCGAACTGCGCGCGGCCGACCGGCCGGTGCTGGTCAACATGACCGCCGCATGGTGCATCACCTGCCTCGCCAACGAACGCGTCGCGCTGTCCAGCGATACCGTGCGCGAGGCGCTCGCCGCGCACGACGTCGCCTACCTCAAGGGCGACTGGACCCGCCAGGACGAGGCGATCACGCGCTACCTCCAGCGCTACGGCCGCAGCGGCGTGCCGTTGTACCTGCTGTATCCGCCTGGCGGTGGCGCGCCCCGCGTGCTGCCGCAGCTGCTGACCGCGGACGGCGTCGTCGACGCAATCGATTCGATGTGACTTGTTGATGTGACCTTCCCGACCTGAGGAGAACGACCGATGAAAGCCCAACTGCTCACCACTGCACTGATGTTCGCCGCCGCTGCATCGACGTCCTGCGCTGCCTCCGACGCGGCCGCCGCCGCGGCGGTCGGCCAGCCCGCACCAGCCATCGAGCTGGTCGATTCGACCGGGCAGACGCGCTCGCTGGCCGAGTTCGCCGGCAAGACCGTCGTGCTCGAGTGGACCAACCATGAGTGCCCGTTCGTCGGGAAGCACTACGGTGCCGGCAACATGCAGGCGCAGCAGCGTGACGCGACCGCCGACGGTGTGGTCTGGCTGACCGTCAACTCGTCGGCCCCCGGCAAGCAAGGGCATGTCGACGGCGCCGCCGCCGACCGGATCCGCGGCCAGGCCGGCGCCGCGCAGACCGCCTACCTGCTCGACCCCGATGGCACCGTCGGCCGCGCCTACGGCGCCAAGACCACCCCGCACATGTACGTGATCGATCCGGACGGCGTGCTGCGCTACGCCGGCGCGATCGACAGCATTCCGAGCGCCGACACCGCCGACATCGCCAAGGCGGAGCAGCACGTGCCGCAGGCGCTGGCGGAACTGGCAGCAGGCAAGCCGGTCAGCGTCCAGGTGACGCGCCCGTACGGGTGCTCGGTCAAGTATTGACCCTGTGCGTGACGCTCCGGGGCGGCGGCCGTCCCGGGGCGAAGGTCGTGCGGTGGCACCGCAGCAATCGCTGAGCCTTGAAGCGGCCTCGGGCGCGGTTCGCGGCTTCCGCACCGCGACAGGCTCAGGAAACGAAATTCCTCGCGTGACCCTCTACGCGGTTTGAACACTCCGGCAACTGCCTTGCACGCCCTGCCTTACGCAGGTTGGGGCGACCGCTTTGGGTCAGCTTGCTTGACGTGCGGGATATGTCCCGTATTATCGGAGACACGTAAACAAGGAGAAGGGCCATGAATGCTGTCGCCCCCCCTGTCTCCGTGCCTTCGTTGGCCGAGGAAGGCACCCGCCGGGATCTGGCCCGGGTAGTGTCCGCTCTGTTCGACAAGTGGGATCTGCCGGGTGAGGTTCAACTGAGTCTGCTGGGCATGAGCCCGGAGAGCCGCAAGCTCCTTCCGCTGTACCGCCGCGGTGAGCGGGCGTTGCCCAACAGCCGCGACACCCTCGATCGCGCCGGCTACCTGTTGGGGATCCACAAGGGCCTGCGGCTGCTGTTCCCCGAGAACGAGGCGCTCCGGTACCGCTGGGTCCAAGTGGGCAACCGGATGCTCGATGGGCGTACACCGCTGCAGGTCATGGTCGAAGACGGACTGGTGGGCGTGGCCCGCATTTCCCGGTTCGTCGACTTCCAGCGGGGCCAATAGGTGGCACTGTTCGACACGCTCATCGACCTGGATGCGCGCGTCACCCGAAATATCGTGTCGCTGCGCGTTTCCCAGGACCTCTTCGACGATCTGGTGGACGACGCGGCCGCCCGGGCGGCCGCTATCGCGGCTGACATGCGTGTTCGCCATGCGCCACCCGGGATCATCGAGCGTGGCCTGCTCTACAGCGAGGCGATCGGCTACCCGTTCACCAGCGATGTGACGGTAAGCAGCCGCTTTGGCGACGGCACGGTGCGGGTCTGGTACGGCGCGATGGACGAGCCGACGGCGCGTGCAGAGACCTGCTGGCATGCCCTGCAGCAGGTCCTCGCTCTGGAGGGCGAGACCGACGTGGTCGTTCGGTACCGCGCGGTGTACCAGGTCAGGGCCCAGGGATTGTTCCTGGAGCTGCGCGACAAGCATGTGGATCACCCGGAGATCCTGTCCAACGATTACGCGGCGACCCAGGCGATCGGGAAGCACGCTGCCAGTCAGGGGCTGCCGGGCCTGCTGTACGCGTCGGCGCGCTGCCGCGACGGTAGCTGCCTCGCCGCTTTCAGGCCCGACCCGCTGTCGGAGGCGACCCTGTTGCATTACCTCACGTACCGGATCGATCCGGTCCGGCAGACCATTGAGGTCGAGCGGACTCCTGGGGTGTTGGACGAGCTCGTCCACGCCGGAGATCTGAAGCGCAACTGATTTGCCAGAGCGGGAGCATCCTCCCTCGGGCGGGCGGCCGCGGCTTGCTCCCGCGAGTTTGGTGTGCGCCGCGCGCGGCGGCGGGCGACCGCACCGGGCTCACCTCTTCTCCAGCGGAGAATGCTTCTAGAGCGGTCAAGCCGGGTCGCGTCTGTCTGCGCCAAGATCGACTTCATCGTTGCCGCGTCGACACGGCTTGTTGCCGTCCGGCGACGGCGCCCACCGCGACCATACAAGTCACCTGCCTACATGCTGGCGGCGGCCTGATGATCGCGCGCGCCGCCTATCGCTGCGATCAGAACGTTCGATTTGCGACCCACTAGGCCGCGGAGGAGACTTGAACGACCCACCGAACGGAGCGAGCAGCCCATGAGCATCCCAGCAGACAAGCAGCCGGCGGCTTGCGCCACCACCGGTGCCGGCGCCCCGGCCGCCAGCGACCGTCCCACGCTGCCGATCGGTCCGGACGGCCCGATCCTGCTGCCCGACGTGCACGTCCTCGAGCAGATGGCGCACTTCAACCGCGAAAAGGTGCCCGAGCGCCAGCCGCATGCGAAGGGCGCCGGCGCGTTCGGCATGTTCGAGACCACCGGGGACGTGTCGAAGTACACCCGCGCCGCAATGTTCCAGCCGGGCGCAAGCACCGAGATGCTGGCGCGCTTCTCCACCGTGGCCGGCGAGCAGGGCAGCCCCGACACCTGGCGCGACGTGCGCGGCTTCTCGCTGAAGTTCTACACCGCCGAGGGCAACTACGACCTGGTCGGCAACAACACCCCGATCTTCTTCGTGCGCGACCCGATGAAGTTCCCACACTTCATCCGCAGCCAGAAGCGCCTGCCCGACTCCGGCCTGCGCGACAACCACATGCAGTGGGACTTCTGGACCAGCAACCCGGAGTCGGCGCACCAGGTCACCTACCTCATGGGCGTGCGTGGATTGCCGCGCACCTGGCGCCACATGAACGGCTACGGCTCGCACACCTACATGTGGATCAGTGCCAATGGTGAGAAGTTCTGGGTCAAGTACCACTTCCACACCGAGCAGGGCATGCAGTTCTTTAGCAATGCCGAGGCCTCCGAGATGGCCGGCCACGATGCGGACTTCCACCGCCGCGACCTGTTCAACGCGATCGAGCGTGGCGAGCACCCGAGCTGGATCCTGTCGGTGCAGGTGATGCCGTACGCCGACGCGAAGGACTACCGCTTCAACCCCTTCGACCTGACCAAGGTCTGGCCGCACGGCGACTACCCGCTGATCCGGGTCGGCCGGATGACGCTCAACCGCAACCCGGAGAATTTCTTCGCCCAGATCGAGCAGGCGGCGTTCTCGCCGGGCAACACGGTGCCGGGCATCGGCCTGTCGCCCGACAAGATGCTGCTCGGCCGTGCATTCGCCTACGCCGACGCGCAGCGCAACCGGATCGGCACCAACTTCCACCAGTTGCCGGTCAACCAGCCCAAGGTGCCGGTCAATACCTACCTGTTCGACGGCCAGATGGCCTATCACCACAGCGGCAACGCGCCGGTGCACGCACCCAACAGCGGCGGCCGCCCGTGGGCCGACCAGAGCGGACCGGTGGCAGATGGCTGGGAAACCGATGGCGGGATGGTGCGCAGCGCCTACACCCTGCATGCCCAGGACGACGACTTCGGCCAGCCCGGCACGATGGTGCGCGAGGTGTTCGACGACGCCCAACGCCAGGCGCTGATCGACCAGGTCGCCGGCAGCCTGCTCGGCGGCGTCCGCAGCCCGGTACTGGAACGCGCGTTCGAGTACTGGAAGAACATCGACCCGGATGTCGGCCAGCGGATCGAAAACGAGGTGCGCGCCGGCAGCGCGGCGGAGCCGGCCGAGGGCATGGGCGAGGGTTGAGCGCCACCGGCGCGTCGGCCAGCCCAACGGCGCCGCAACGCGTCCCGTGCGGGCCCTTGGCGACAAAGCGCCAACTTTCGGAGATCAGCGAGGCCACCGCGGAGCTTCGGGACTCAGGTGCCTCGCATCAAACATGACCGCTTCGGGCCCGGGTGGACATCGCGCCTGCTCAACGCTCGCGATGTTCAAGAATGGATATCAGCTTGGCGATGTTCGGCGGCTTGACCATGTGATGGTCGAATCCTGCGGCCTTCGACATCACCTGGTCGTGTGCTTGCCCGTAGCCGGTAAGTGCGATGAACATCGCATCCGGAGCCGCAGGTCCGCCTTTCAGGCGCTGGGCCAATGCGAAGCCCGTCATGTCCGGCAGGCCGATGTCCAGGACGTAGGTATCCCAATGGCCCGCCGCTGCAGCCTCGAGCGCGGTCGCACCATCCGGGGCGGTCACGACCTCATGTCCGAGCAGGCGGAGGAGTTCGGCCAGCGTATCGGCGGCGTCGGCGTTGTCGTCCACCACCAGCACACGGTGCAGCTGCGTAGCGCTGTCCTCCACCGGGCTCGTCGGGCGCGCTCGGGCGGGCGATGACACCAGCGGTAGCCGAACCGTGAAGGTGCTGCCGCGATCGGCGCCCTCGCTGTGGGCGTCGACGGTACCGCCGTGCAGACCCACGAGGCTGCGCACGAGGGCCAGCCCGATGCCAAGGCCCCCTTGGGTCCGGTCCAAAGTGCGCTCTGCCTGGGTAAAGAGCTCGAACACGCCGGGCAGCATGTCCGGACTGATCCCAACGCCGTTGTCGGACACGCCGATGATGGCTTGGTCGCCTTCGGAGCTGATCTGCAGCGCGATGCTGCCGTTCTGGGGCGTGTACTTCGCCGCGTTGGTCAGAAGGTTGGTCACGACCTGGACCAGACGGTTGAAGTCACCCTCCACGAAGAACTCGCCTGCCGCCAGCGCGGTGCGCAGCTCGTGGCGCCGTCCATGCAGCAACGGCTGAACCTGTTCCTCCGCCGCCGATGCCACGCGTCGAAGATCGACTGGTGCGCGCTCGATGGTGACCAGGCCGCGGGTAACACGCGACACGTCGAGAAGATCATCGACCAAGCTCGTCAGGTGGCCGACCTGCCGCTCAATGACCTCGGCCGACTGGCCGATCCTGGCGGCATCGTTTTGAGATCGTTTCAGGATCTGGGCCGCAGTGCCGATCGGGGCCAGCGGGTTGCGCAGTTCGTGAGCCAGCATGGCCAGGAACTCGTCCTTGCGCCGGTCAGCCTCCTCCAATCGCTTCTGCGCAACGCGAAGCTCCGAGATGTCCATGTTCGCGGCGACCGCTCCGATCACGCGCCCGGTGTCGTCGCGGAGCGGGGAGCTGGATACCACGATCGTCCCGCGCGTCCCGTTGAACCGCTCGATATCGAGGACCACGTCCCGGGTCTCGATGCCCTGTTTGAGGGAAATCGCGTACGGCCACTCTTCCGCCGAGATCCGCTCGCCCGTGTCCGGGCGGAAGCCCTTGTAGCGATCGTAGTCGACCACGGAATTCACAACAGCGTTGCCCGCCCAGATCCGCTTCCACTCGTCGTTTTCCAGCGTGACTGCGCCGTCTTCATCCAGCATCATCAGGCCGGTCGGGATCGTGTCGATGATGATTTGGAGGCGGGCCGCAAGGCCTTGACCGAATGCTCGACGTTTTTCTGGGCAGTGATGTCGACTGTCACCCCATCGAATCGCGTGGGCACCCCATCAGGATCGTAGGCGGTACCGCCGAGTGCGCGGATCCACTTGACCGCTCCGGTTTCGGGGTCGACCGTCCGGTACTGCACGTCGTAGGGCGTGCGGTTTGCAATCGAGGATTCAATCGCTTCCTGGGCACGGCCACGGTCCTGTGAATGGATGCGTTCGTAGAAGGCCCCGATCGTCACCCGGGCATCGGGTTCGAACCAGAAGTGTTGCTTGACGCGAGTGTCCCAATTGAGCTCATCGAAGGGGAGATCGCAATACCAGAAGCCAATGCCCGACAGGCGCACTGCATAGTCCAGCCGCGCACGAATGTCGGCCAGGGCGCGGTCGGACGCATGGCGCTCAGTGACATCCCGCGTAACGGCCAGGTGCGCGTGACCTCCGGCCGGCAGCGCAAGCGGAACGGCCGTGGTCTCCATGGTCCGGCGCGTGCCCTGGAGTCCGATGATCCCGTAGGCCAGGTGCCCAGGCTCGCCGGCGCATACCCGCTGATTGAGCGCGCGGAACGCCTCCCGGTCTTCGGGCGCGATGACCTCATATACGCAGGTGCCGACCGCGGCCTCTGGAACGGCATACTCGATCATGCGCAAGCCCGCTGCGTTAATCTGCAGCAACCTCCCGTCTTGCGAGACAAGCATCACGCACTCGGGGTTGGCCTCGACCATGGCACGGTATCGCGCCTCGCTATCCTGCAGCTCGCGGGCTATCCGGGCGCGTTCGAGCGACTCCCAGCAACGCGACACGACCTGCTCGACGAGGTGGATCTCATTGGGCGTCCAGTGCCGTGGAGACGCCTGATGGACGGCCATCGCCGCGGTGAACACGCCGTTCTTGAGAAGAGGCACGCAGACCACGGCCACGATCCGCGTGGCTCCATAGGCGGCGCGATCGGCCGGCTCGAGCCGGGCATCCTTGCTGCTGTCCGTCACGACATAAGTCGGCATCGTCGGGCGCTGGCCCGTGGCCGCCTTCGGCAGCGTGTGCGATGCCGCCATGCGCGCCGGGTGACCATTTGCGGAGGCATTATTTGCCAGGCCGCTCGTGAGCTGGTGGCCGCTTGGATCGGGAGCGGACTTTTCGGGTCCCGATGATCAGCTGCCCTCAGGGCCCGCCGACTCGGTCAACCTGGTTGCGGAGCCGTTTCGGCGCTGAACACGCATACAACGGGTTCGAGCGTCTTCAGCTCTGCGGCGTGGCGCCTTGCAGGAGGAGGGAGGAGACGCCATGACGGCTTGCGCCGGAGGATGGCGTCCAAGCTGCCGTGCGGTGTGCGTCGAGCTCGACGCAGTGTTCCTGCAGTGCCGGGACGTCATTCTCACATCGAAGATCGTCGCCGCTCGACCCGCCATCGTTTGAGTCCGAACACGAGCAGCGTCATCAGCGCGACGATGGCGATCTCGACCACCAGACGAACCGCGCCATGGCCCGCCAGGTCCAGGCGTCCGCTGGCCAGTCCGATACCGACCAGCGCGGCCGCCGGAATCAGCGCAAGCGCGACCATCACGCCGGCCGTCAGCACCGAGCGCATCTTCACCAGCAGGATGCCGCCGGCGATCGCCGCCGCGATGCTCACCAGCAGGGACGCCGCCGTCATGCCGGTCCAGTAGTCGAGCAAGGCAGTGCCGGAAAAATACGTGCTCTTGGGTTGTGCGGGCGTGTGACCCCGCATCGCGACGAGCCATGTGCCGACCGCGGCACCCGCGATCAGCGACAGGTACGCCTTGAACGTATCGAGCAAGCCGCGCTGCCAGGCGAGGCAGCCGCTCACGACACCCAGCGAGATCCGTGCGATCGGCTCGAAGCCCGGGGCGATCACCATCGCACCCACGATCAAATGCAGGCTGTTGGTCAGGATGCCGGCCGCGGCGATCATCCCGGCGATCGCCATGGTCGCCATCGAACTGGCATCCATGGCGCTTTCCTTGTTGAGCACGCTCTCCAGCTCCTCCCAGCTGGCGTGACTGTGGTCGTGGGCGATCGGCGCCCGGTCCGGGCGCGAAAGGACGCTGTCGGGGCGGCTGGTGCTGATGGACGACGAGCTGCCGGAAGTCAGCTCGAGGCGATCGAGCAGCTCCATCAGTGAGGGCAGCGCGCGGTCGGTGAGCGTGACCGCAACGACATCCCCCGGGGGCTTCAGCGAAATCCCCTTTTGCACGCGGATGGCGATCACCTCGTCGATCGCGCGGACCTGGTCCAGCAACTCGCCGCTGCGCTCTCCTGGCAGACTGATCTCGACGGTACGTGGCATGCGGCACCTCCTCCGGCTCCTGATTGGGCCTACGCGGAGGTGAACGCGCTGTGCTCCGGCAGGCTGCGCACGCTAGATGCGCGCGGTGAGCAACGTCGCTCTCGTTTTATCCCGAGGCCAGGCCAGCGTGGCCTCATGGTCGTGAGTGAATCGCTGCCCCTGTTTGCCGTTTCCGCGTCCGGGGGACACCCCGGGAAAACGCGGGCCAGGGTGACGCGGCCTACGCATACGCCGCATAGATCGTGCAGGCCGCGATCGTGTTCCAGCCCGCATGAGCGACGATGCACGCGGTCAGCCGGCGGTCTCGCCACAGGTACAGCAGCGTCATCGCGAGGCCGCCGTAGAGGCCGGTATCGACCATGCCGGCCCAGCCCTGGTAACCGTGCAGCGAAGCGAACACGAGGATGACGACCAGGCCCGCCGCGGTCGTCGCTACGCGGCCCCCGCCGAAGATGCGCTGCAGTCCGTTGAGCAGCAGGCCGCGAAAAAACAGCTCTTCGCTCAGCGAGCCGGCCCACGCGAGCGCGATGATGGCGAACAGCCCCGGCAGCGTGCCGCCGATCTGCGCCGTATTGACGATGATGTCGCTGCGCTGCGCGCCCCCGGTGGCGGGAATGATGAGCAGGAACTGCAGCGCGGTGGCGAAGACGACAGCACGGAAGGCGGTCATGCCCATCGCCATGAAGACCACGATCGCGATCAGCGAGCTGAAGTGGTAGCCGTAGCGCAGCAGGAGCTTGCGGGCCGAGGCCGTCTCGATGGCCACGGCGTGGGTCCGGAAGCGGCGGGCGTCCATCTCGATGGCGAGGATGATGCCGAGGTAGTAGAGGAGGGTCGGCACCGTC
>JAHWKC010000060.1 GCA_019348095.1 Pseudomonadota bacterium
TCCGTCGCCGCACGGGGTCTACACCTGCAACCGGGAGACGTACGAGGAGTCGGCCCGCATCGCGGTGGAGTACGGCGTCCCGCTGCATACCCACTGCTCGGAGACGCGGACGGAGGTGTATGACGTCCTCGATGGCAAGGGCGCGCGTCCCGTTGAGGTCCTGGGTCAGACCGGCGCCCTCGCGGCCAACGCGGTGCTGGCCCACTGCGGCTGGGTGACGAAGCAGGAGGTCCGCGACATCGCCGCCGCCGGCGCGAGCGTGGCGCACTGCCCGGTCTCGAACCTGAAGCTCGCCACCGGCGGCGTCTGTCCGGTGCCGGAGTTCCACGACGAGGGCGTCCGGGTCGGCATCGGCACCGACGGCGCTGCCACCGCGCTGACTTCCGGCGACTGGCCGGTCGACGGCCTGCTCGCGGTCGACGAGACCGCGGGCTGGGTGTACTTCGCCGCCGGCCGCAACACCCCGCTCGACAGCCAGGTCTACCGCGTGCCACTGGCCGGCGGCGCGATCGAGCGCCTCTCGCAGCAGCCGGGCGTGCATTCGGCGACGTTCGCGGCCAACGCCAGTGTCTACGTCGACAACTGGTCCAACCCGACCACGCCGCCGCAACTGACCCTGCATCGCAACGACGGCGCCCGGATCGCCGAACTGGTCGAGAACGAGCTGGCCGACCAGGACCACCCGTACGCCCCGTACCGGGAGGCGCACCGGCCGATCGAGTTCGGCACGCTGACCGCCGCCGACGGCCAGACCGAACTGCACTACAGCGTGATCAAGCCCAGCGGTTTTGATCCCTCCAGCCAGTACCCGGTGGTGGTGTATGTCTATGGCGGCCCGGCCGGGCAGACCGTGCGCCGCAACTGGGCGCCGGACTTCAACCAGTACCTCGCCCAGCATGGCTACGTGGTGTTCTCGATCGACAACCGCGGCACCCCACGGCGCGGGCGCGAATTCGGCGGCGCGCTGTACGGCAGGCAGGGCACGGTGGAGGTGGCCGACCAGCGCATCGGAGTCGAATGGCTGCAGGCGCAGCCGTGGGTCGATGGCGAACACATCGGCGTGTACGGCTGGTCCAACGGCGGCTACATGACCCTGATGCTGCTCGGCCAGGCGCCCGATGCCTACACCTGCGGCGTTGCCGGTGCCCCGGTGACCGACTGGGCGCTGTACGACACCCACTACACCGAGCGCTACATGAACCTGCCCGAGGCGAATGTCGACGGCTACCGCGGCGCGCGCGTGCTCGAGCACATCGACGGTCTGGTCGGCACCGACGCGCCGGAACTGCTGCTGATCCACGGCATGGCCGACGACAACGTGCTGTTCTCCAACTCCACCGCGCTGATGAGCGCGCTGCAGCAACGCGGCCAGCGCTTCGAACTGATGACCTACCCCGGCGCGAAGCACGGCCTGCGCGGCCAGGACCTGCTGCATCGGCTGCGCCTGACCGAGGATTTCTTCGCACGCTGTCTGAAGCGCTGACGCAATCGTAGGAGCGGGCGATGCCCGCGATGCGTTGCGATCGCCGACGAACAGAGCATCGCGGGCATGGCCCGCTCCTACGGCTTGGGCGCTGGCGGCCTGCTGGCAACCTCAGTTGATGTGAAGAACGCAGCGAACGCCTCGATCACTCGCGCCAATCCGGCATCGTCGACATCCAGGTGCAGCACCAGCCGCACCGCTCCCAGTGGCCCGAACACCAGCCGCACGCGTGCCGCTTCCATGTGCGCCTTCAGCGCATCCACCCGGCCTGGCGGTAGCGCGACGAACACCATGTTGGTGTGCTGCCCGAGCACTTCCAGGCCCTCCAGGCCAGCGAGCGCTTCGGCCAGCCGCGCGGCGCGCGCGTGGTCCTCGGCCAGCCGCTCCACGTGGTGGTCGAGCGCGTGCAGGCAACCGGCCGCGAGGATGCCGGCCTGGCGCATGCCGCCGCCGGTGACTTTGCGCCAGCGCCGCGCGGTGTCGATCAGGGCCGCAGTGCCCAGCAGCACCGAACCGACCGGCGCACCGAGGCCCTTGGACAGGCACACCGACACGCTGTCGAAATGCCGCGCGACCTCGCGCGGGGACACGCCCTGCGCGACGGCGGCGTTGTACATGCGCGCACCGTCCAGGTGCAGGCGCAGGCCTTCGCGGTCGCACGGGGCGCGGGCATTGCGCAGGTAGTCCGGCGGCAGTGGGCGGCCGTGCCAGGTGTTCTCCAGGCACAGCAGGGTGGTGCGCGCGTAGTGCGGGTCGATCGGTTTGATCGCGCGTTCCACCGCGTCCAGCGGCAGGGTGCCGTCGATCGCATGCACGATGGGTTGTGGCTGGATCGAGCCCAGCACCGCGGCGCCGCCACCCTCGTACTTGTAGGCGTGCGCGTCCATGCCGATGAGGTACTCGTCACCGCGGCCGCAGTGCGCCATCAGCGCGAGCAGGTTGGACTGGGTGCCGCTGGGCACGAACAGGCCGGCGGCAAAGCCGAGCTCGTCGGCGAGCCGCTGCTGCAGCGCATTGACCGTGGGGTCTTCGCCGTAGACGTCGTCACCGACCTCCGCGCGCGCCATCGCCTCGCGCATTGGGGCGGTGGGTCGGGTCACGGTGTCGCTGCGCAGATCGATCCAGTCCATGCGGTGCTCGCCTCGGTAGGACGCTCCATGATGCCATCGCGCGTGCCGCGGTCGGGCTGCGGCGGTGAACATGGCACCACTGAACGCGCTGCCGGGGAAGGGATCGTCCGATGAAGCTTGCGTGATGAAGCTGGCCCGATAAAGTTGCCCGATGAAAATCGCCAGCTGGAACGTCAACTCGCTCAACGTGCGCCTGCCGCACCTGCAACAGTGGCTCGCCGCGAGCGCGCCGGACATCGTCGGGCTGCAGGAGACCAAGCTCGACGACGAGCGTTTTCCCGATACCGCGCTGGCCGAGCTGGGCTATCGCAGCGTGTTCTGCGGGCAGAAGAGCTACAACGGCGTGGCGATCCTGTCGCGCGGGCCGGCCAGCGACGTGCAGATCGGCATCCCCGGCTTCGAGGACGTCCAGCAGCGCGCGATTGCCGCGACCGTCGGCGGCATCCGCATCGTCAACCTGTACGTGGTCAACGGCCAGGACGTCGGCACCGACAAGTACGCCTACAAGCTGCGCTGGCTCGAGGCGGTGCAGGGCTGGCTGATCAAGGAGCTGCTGGCGCATCCGCATTTGGTGGTGCTGGGCGATTTCAACATCGCCCCCGACGACCGGGACGTGCACGACCCGGTGACCTGGAACGACCAGCACATCCTGACCTCCACTGCCGAGCGCGAAGCCCTGCAGCGCCTGTGCGCGCTCGGCCTGCACGACGCCTACCGGCTGCACCGCGACGGCAGTCCCGATGACGGCACAAGCCAGTTCAGCTGGTGGGATTACCGGCAGGCCGCGTTCCGCCGCAACCTCGGCCTGCGCATCGACCTGACGCTGGTCTCGGACGCGCTGCGGGCGCGCTGCGTGGCGGCGGGCATCGACCGCGAGCCGCGGACCTGGGAACGGCCCAGCGACCACGCGCCGGCGTGGGTCGAGCTGACCGACCTAGTGCCGGAAGTCTAAGCGCGTTGCGAGTAGCCAGGCCGGCAGCTGCGCCGCCGAGAACGGCGACTGGGCGCTCTGCTGACCCTTCTCACAGCGAAGCGACTGCTCCGCAGCGGCGCCGCGGCCTCAACCGGCCGCGCAACCGCGGACACAGTAAAGGGCCCAGCGTGAGCCGGGCCCTGCGCTCCTTCATTGCAGCGCATTCAGCGTGCGCGGCCGCGGCGGAACAGGTTGACGATGGCGAGCAGCACGATCGCACCGACCAGTGAGAGCAGCAGACCCGAGAGACTGAAATCGCCCTGGTTGATGTCCCCGCCCCCCAGACCGAGCATGCCGCCGATCCAGCCGCCGAGGAACGCGCCGATGATGCCGACGACGATGTTGAGGAAGATGCCTTGTTGCCCGTCGGTCTTCATGATCATGCTGGCGATCCAGCCGATGATGCCGCCGACGATAAGCCAAATGATGATGCCCATCATGCTCGTGTCTCCTTATCCATTCAGAGGGGGTCGAATGCTCCCCTGCGTGGGGGCGGAGACAGTTTTGCTAGGTATGCGTGATGGCGATGTCAGGGGCGCGGGCGCTGGGCTGCGCCCGATTGTCGCGTCAGCGTGAAGAAGCGCTCTGCAGCATTGCCAGCACGGCCTGTCGCGGCAGCTTGCCGGTCTCGTTGCGGGGCAATGCCGCCACGCAGCGCAGCGGGCGGGGCAGGAATACCGGATCGATGCTGGTGCGCAGCGTGCGCAGAATCTGCGCCGCGTCCAGCGTCGGCGCGACCGCGAGTGCCGCGATCCGGCGCACGCCGGCACCGTCCAGCTGGACCACCACGGCGTCCTCCACGCCCGGTATCGCCAGCAGCTTGCGGGTGAGGTCACCGAGCGAGGCGCGCTTGCCGGCAATCTCGAGCAGGTCGGCGTTGCGGCCGCGCAGGTGGAAGCGGCCGTCGGCTTGGAGCTCGACCAGATCGGCCAGCACCACGGGCTGCGCCAGGTACGGCGCGTGCACCGCGGTGCCATCGGGCTGCGGCGACAGTCGCACGCCCGGCAGCGGCGTCCAGGCCGCCTCCAGCGTGGTGCGGCGGCGCGCGAGGATGCAGGTCTCGGTGGAGCCGAACAGCTCGCGCACCTCGCAGCCGAAGCGGGCTTCCACGGCGCGGGCCAGCTCGGCCGGCAACGGCGCGGTCGCCGACACGATCCCGGCCAGCGGCGGCAGTGCGATCGCCGGGTCGAACCGGCACGCCTCGAGCAGCGCCCGCAGGTGCACCGGGGTGGTCACCAGCAACGGCGGGGTGATCGCATCGTGCAACGCGCATGCGACATCGGCCGGGAAGAACGGCCGCGCACCGTGCACCGCCACCGGGCCCAGCAGTGGCAACAGCACCGACATCTCCATGCCGTACATGTGCTGCGGCGGCACCGTCGCGACCAGGTGGGTGCTGCCGGTGGGGTCCAGCAGGTCGGCCAGCGCGGCCAGGTTCTGCGCGGTGCTGGCGCGGAACGCCGCCCAGGTCTTCGCATTCGGCTTGGGATGGCCGGTGCTGCCGGAGGTGAATCCGATCGCGACCAGTGCCGCATCGTCGATCTCCAGTGCGATCGCATCCGCGCCAGTCGAGCATGGCTGCGGCAGGGTCGCCGGCAGGCGCCGGTATCTCGGCGGCTCCGGCACCAGCGCTGTATCGCCCAGGCAATAGCTGTCGGGGTGCTGGGCGATGACCTCGTCGATCACCGCCGGCGCGCGCGAGGGCGGCAGCAGCGTGGTCTGGCCGCGCGCGACGGCGGCGCAGAACGCGACCAGGAACCGGTAGCGGTCCTCGCACAGGTTGATCGCATACGGCGCATCGGGCAGGGTCGCGGCGACGCCGCGGACCTCGCCGCGGAACCGCTCCAGCGAGATGTCGCCGTGGCGGTCGAAGGCAATGGCGCGGCCGCCCCCGCCGAAGCTCAGGGCCGCGCGCGGCTTCGCGCCGGCTTCAGCAGCAGTGGTGTCGACAACCGCAGACATCATCGGTCAAACCCCGCTCGTTACATGCACTCGGCACGCGCGCGGGGCACGCCCCCACCTGGTCCGATCGCGCGGCCAGCGCCGCCCCCTGCCGCTTAGCTTACGCTGGCCCACCGGGCCGAGCCCAGACGCCGCATCGATGTCCCTGCCGCCACCGCCTTCTTCACCGCCGCCGCTCGCCACTCCGCCGGCTGCGCGCCCACCGCCCGCGCGTCCGGCCTGGGTGTGGCAAGCGCGCCAGCCGGGGCTGGCCGCGCAGGATCAGGCGCGCCCGTGGCTGGCCGCGCAGCTGGGGCTAAACGCCGAAGCCGTGCCGCTGCGGCGCGACCCACGCCAGCGGCCCTGCCTGCAGGCGCCGTGCGCGGACCACGACTGCAGTTGGAGCCACAGCGGCGGCGGGCTGCTGATCGCGCTCGGCGCCGGCGTGCAGCTCGGCATAGACCTGGAATGGCGGCGGCCGCGGCCGAACGCGCAGGCTCTGGCGCGGCGCTATTTCGCTGCCGGTGAAACCCGATGGCTGGCATCGCTGGCACCTTCGCAACGCGAGTCCGCGTTCCTGCGCCTGTGGTGCGCCAAGGAGGCGGTGCTGAAGGCGCACGGGCACGGGCTGTCGTTCGGCCTGGACCGCCTGCGGTTCGGCGATGTCGACGGCACGCTGCGGCTGCTCGAATGCGATCCAGCCCTGGGGCGGCCGCAGGACTGGACGCTGCTGGAACTGGCGCCGGCCCCGGGCTACCTCGGCGCGCTGGCATGGCGGGCGGCGTAGCGGGCGGACTGGCCTGTTCGGCCCTTGTAGGAGCGACATGAGTCGCGATGCGGTTGAGGAAGTGCTCGCGACTCACGTCGCTCCTACAGACAGAGACCCCGGGGGCACGCACCGGTCATACTTCGCGACCTCATGAACAGCCTCGCCCCGTTCCCGCCCGAACTGCGCCGCACGCTGGAGGCCGGCCTGCGCGGTCTCGCGCTCGAGCCGGCGCTCGCCGACCCCCTGCTGGCCTACCTCGCACTGCTGGTGCGCTGGAACAAGACCTACAACCTCACCGCCGTGCGCGAGCCACGCGAGATGGTCGGCAAGCACCTGCTCGATTCACTGGCGATGCACTCGCATCTCGATGCAATCGCCGCAGCTGGCGGTGCACTGGCCGATCTCGGCACTGGCGCCGGCCTGCCCGGCATCCCGCTGGCGATCGTCAAGCCTGGCCTGCGCGTCACCCTGGTCGAGAGCAACGGCAAGAAGGCGCGGTTCATGCGCGCGGCGGTACGCGAGCTCGGACTGGCCCGGGTATGCGTGGCCGAATCGCGGATTGAAGCCCTGGACGAGCCCGGCGGGTTCGATGCGATCACCGCGCGCGCGCTGGCGACGCTGCCGCTGATCATCGAACTGGGTGGCCACCTGCTCAAGCCCGGCGGCCGACTGCTGGCGATGAAGGGCGTCTACCCGCACGAGGAGATCGCCGCGCTGCCGGCGGGCTGGGCGCTGCTCGCCGCGTATCCGCTGCGCGTGCCCGGGCTGGATGCGGAGCGCCACCTGATCGAGATCAGCCGGGCGTCGTGACAGGCGGGGCTTTGGTAGGAGCGGCTTCAGCCGCGATCGGCCTGGTACGCGGGTCGACGGTTCTGGTTCGCGGCTGAAGCCGCTCCTACCGGCCGCGCCGACTTTCGGGCGGCTCATGGGCAATCCCGGCCCGCGACCGCCGTCGCAGCTCCGGCCTCCGGTTCCAGCAAGCCCCGGCCGAGGCGGGCATAATCCCCGGTCCGAGCGGCGCCCCGCGCCCTCATCGCACCAGCCACAGGGGACGAGCCGCATGGCCCGCATCATCGCCGTCGCCAACCAGAAAGGCGGGGTCGGCAAGACCACCACCGCGGTCAACCTTGCCGCCGCGCTCGCGCGCACGCCCAAGCGCGTGCTGCTGATCGACCTGGACCCGCAGGGCAACGCGACCATGGGCAGCGGCGTCAACAAGCGCGAGCTGGAGGAGTCGGTCTGCGAGGTGATGCTGGGCGAGGCCGACATCGCTACCGTGATCGTGCGCACGCCGGAGGACTTCGACCTGCTGCCGGGCAACATCGACCTGACCGCGGCCGAGATCCGGCTGATGGACCAGGACGACCGCGAACTGCGGCTCAAGCGCGCGCTCGCGCCGGTCGCCGGCAACTACGACTTCGTCCTGATCGACTGCCCACCGGCGCTGTCGCTGCTGACGATCAACGCGCTGACCGCGGCCGACTCGATCATCGTGCCGATGCAGTGCGAGTACTACGCGCTCGAGGGCGTCAGCGCGCTGCTGGACACCATCGAGGGCATGAAGGCGCGGCTCAATCCCAATCTCGAGATCGAGGGCGTGCTGCGCACCATGTTCGATGTGCGCAACAACCTCGCCAACGCAGTCTCGGCCGAACTGACCAACCACTTCGGCGACCGCGTGTTCCGCACCATCGTGCCGCGCAATGTGCGCCTGGCCGAGGCGCCCAGCCACGGCCAGAGCATCGTCGGCTACGACCGCGCCAGCCGCGGCGGCATCGCCTACCTCGGCCTGGCCGGCGAGTTGCTGCGCCGCCAGCGCGAGCGCGACCAGCCGGCCCGACCGGCCAACCCCGCATCGCAGGAGACCGCGGCATGAGTTCCGCCAAGGACCCCGACAAGGCCGGCGCCACGAGCACCGACAAGGCCGCCGCCGGCGGCGCGGCCAAGAAGCGCGGCCTCGGCCGCGGCCTGGAAGCGCTGCTCGGGCCCAAAGCCGCCGCCGGAGCGCCGGCGCTGGAAGCCAGTTCCGGTGACGCTTTGCGCACCCTCCCGATCGACGCACTCGCGCCGGGCAAGTACCAGCCGCGAAAGCACTGGGACCAGGACAAGCTGGCCGAGCTGGCCGAGTCGATCAAGGCCCAGGGCGTGATCCAGCCGATCGTGGTCCGGGAGGTGGTGCGCGAAGCGCGCAACGGCGAGGCGGTGCGTGGCAGCCGCACCTACGAGATCATCGCCGGCGAGCGCCGCTGGCGCGCGAGCAAGCTCGCCGGGCTCGGCGAGATCCCGGTGGTGGTGCGCGAGGTGGACGACCGCACGGTCGTGGCGATGGCGCTGATCGAGAACATCCAGCGCGAGGACCTCAACCCGCTGGAGGAAGCCACCGCGCTGCAGCGGCTGATCGACGAGTTCGACCTGACCCACGCCCAGGCCGCCGAAGCGGTCGGCCGCTCGCGCGCGGCGGTGTCCAACCTGCTGCGCCTGCTGGAGCTGCCACCGGCGATCCGCGCGCTGGTCGAATCGCGCCGGCTGGAGATGGGCCACGCCCGGGCCTTGCTGACGCTGTCCCCGGAGCTCGCCGGCAAGCTCGCCAGCGACGCCGCCGAGCACGGCTGGTCGGTGCGCGAGGTCGAGCACCGTGCCCAGCAGTTCGCGCTCGGCCGGGTGCCCGACAGCGGCCGCAAGCCGAAGCCCGGCAAGCCCAAGCCGCAGGCCGACATCGTCACCCTGGAGCGCGAGCTGTCGGAGTCGCTCAGCACCAAGGTCAACGTGCTGCACGGCCGCGGCGGCAAGGGCCGGCTGGTGATCCACTACAGCGACCTGGACTCGCTCGAAGGCGTGTTGGAAAAGCTGCGCACGCCCACCGCGTGATCCCTGCTCCTCTCATGTAGGAGCGACGTGAGCCGCGATTCGTAGCTTCGAGCGCTGGCGTTATCGCGACTCACGTCGCTCCTACCGCTCACCTGACGACCGGCCTCGCCGCAGGCGCCAACTGCTTGCGGAGCAGCGAAAACCGCCGCATAATGCGCGGCTCGCTGCGTCCAGCCCACCCCGGTGCGCAGGACGTCCCCGGAAGCGCGATTCCGGGCCGTCCGACGCGGCAGGATTCCTACCCGCATTGCGCGCCATCGGTCGATGGCGGGGCCGCCGCCTCCCTGGCCAAGGGAAGCACCCAACATCCTTTCGAGGTGCGTATGTCCCGTGTATGCCAAGTAACCGGCAAGCGAACGACGACTGGCAACAACGTCTCGCACGCCATGAACAAGACCCGCCGCCGCTTCATGCCCAATCTCCACGAGCGCCGCTTCTGGGTCGCCAGTGAGAACCGTTGGGTGAAGCTGCGCGTATCCGCCAACGCCATGCGCACCATCGACAAGAACGGCATCGACTCCGTTCTGGCCGATCTCCGCGCCCGCGGCGAAAAGATCTGAGGAGGACTGACCCATGGCTTCCAAGCGCGACAAGATCCGCCTGATCTCTTCGGCCAACACCGGCCACTTCTACACCACCGACAAGAACAAGAAGAACACGCCGGCCAAGATGGAGATCAAGAAGTACGATCCCGTCGTCCGCAAGCACGTCATCTACAAGGAAGGCAAGATCAAGTGAGCCCTCGGGCACCTTGATCGCTC
This sequence comes from Pseudomonadota bacterium, assembly GCA_019348095.1. GTDB lineage: Bacteria > Pseudomonadota > Gammaproteobacteria > Xanthomonadales > Xanthomonadaceae > Novilysobacter_A. The sequence goes on from JAHWKC010000060.1 coordinate 9,926, forward strand.
CCACGAAAAACCCGCCGAAAGGCGGGTTTTTTGTTGCCCGGCCGCGGCCAGGTCAGACCGTGCGAAGGCGCCGGCATAACGCCCGTGCGGATGCGGCAAACGGCTAACGCGCCGCGCTATCGCCTGCGCAGGCTTCATCGCGACGCAGCAGCCCGCCGATGCCAAACAGCCCCCGGTCGCATCCCGCTGCGGCCTGCTCACGCACCGGCGGCGGCTGTGCCAGCGCGGCGGCACGTTCCTGCTGCAGGCGCGCGAGCTTGGCGCGGATCTGCGGCATCGCCGCAAGTGCGGCTTTCTCGCCTTCTAGTATCGCGCGGCTGCGCTGCTCGAAATCGGCGGGGCCGATGTCGCTGACCTTCGGCCGGATCACCACGTCGGCGCGTGCGAGTTCCTGCGCACCGAGCGTCTGGCCCATGATCGCGACCGACCGGCCGACGATCCCGACCATGTGCGTGGGCGCGGCCCCGGCGTCCCTGGTGGAGATGTCCACCGCGATCACGAAGTCGGCACCGAGGTGGCGCGCGGCGTCGACCGGGACCGGGCTGACCACGCCGCCGTCGACGTAGCGCGACGAGCCGATCGCGGCCGGCTCGAACACGCCGGGAATGCTGCTGGAGGCCCGCACCGCGCGACCGGTGTTGCCGCGATCGAAGAACGTGCGCTGCCCCGTTTCCAGTCGAGTGGCCACCGCGACGAACGGCTTGTGCATGTGCTCGATGGACCGGTGCTCGACCCGCTCGTTGACGTAGTCCTGCAGCTTTTGGCCCTTGATGACGCCACCGGAGAACAGGCTGACATCGCGGATGCTGCTCTCGTCCAGCGCGACGGCCTGCTGCTGCATCTGGAACGCGTCCATGCCGCTGGCGTAGAACG
>JAHWKC010000061.1 GCA_019348095.1 Pseudomonadota bacterium
TCGTGCACCTGTTGCTGATGGGGTTGGTCGCGGTGCAGGCCTGGCTGGGTGCGGTGTGCCCGCTGACACTCTGGGAGCAGGCGTTGCGCGGGCACGCCGGGCAGGCCGCCTACTCGGGCTCGTTCATCGAGCACTGGCTGTCGCGGGTGATCTTCTTTGAGGCCCCGGCGTGGGCATTCGTCGCCGCCTACTCCGGGTTCGCGTTGCTGGTGTTGCTGACCTGGCGCTGGGTGCCGCCGCGGCGCCCGTGGAAGCGGCGATGAGCGCGAGACACCGTAGCCTTCGGTCCTGGGAACCTAAGGGTCGCGGGGCCGTAGGTGGTTTTAGGGCGAACTTCATTCGTCCTCCTCGGGCTCGTCCACTGGCGCTGCCTCCTCCGCTGGCGCTGTCTCCTCCACCGGCGCGGGTTCGACCGCGGGTGCGACCGGCGCCGGCATCTGCACTGCAGCCGGAGGCGTATCGCCCAGGCGCGCCGGCTGCGGCATCAACTGCCCGCGGACCGCGCCGGCGGGGTTCTCGATCGTGCTGATCACGACATAGCTCTCGCCGGCGCGCACGTCGGCGGCCTCCAGCGGCGTCAGCGAGAGCTGCGCACCGGCGATGCGGCCTTCGGTGGCGCCGGTCTTGACGTCCAGTTCCGCCACCGCCGGGCCGTTCTCGTTGTACCTGCCGGTGTGCAGCGCCGCGCCGGTCGCGCCCGGTTCGAGTCCGGCGAAGACCAGGTCCAGCTGCAGGGTGCCGTCTTCGGCCAGCACCGCGGCGACCTCGCCGGTGGCGGGCGACTCGGTGGCCGAGATCACATTGCCGCCGCTCAGCACCCCGCGCAGGTTCACCTCCTGGGCGGTGGCGGCCCCGGCCAGTCCAAGTGCGGTGGCCAGTGCGATGGTGCGCAGGACGATGTTCATGGCGGGCGGCTCCAGTGGGCTACCGCGCCACGCTACCGCGGCACTCGTTGCCATGGGGTCAGCGCCGCGTGAACGCTGCGCGGGTGCGTTGACGTGGCTGTGCGCGTCGGTCCCCTAGCGTGGCGCGATGGCCGAGCACGCACCGCCACCGCGCCGGGATTACAGCCCGGCCGCGAAATCGCTGGTCAGCACCGTGCTGGTGTTGGGGGCACTGGCGACGTTCGCCTACTGGGCCTGGCACCAGCCATTCATGGCCTATCCGCGCACGGTGCTCGAGATCAGCCGGATGCCGGTGCCGAGCGAGCTGCCGGTGCCGGTGCAGGGCGCCGTTCCCGGCGCGGTCGCCGATACCTTCGGTGCCCCGCGTGGCCAGGACCGCAGCCACGCCGGTGTCGACATTTTTGCCGCGCGCGGCACGCCGGTGCTCAGCGCCACGCGCGGGGTGGTGAGTTCGGTGCGCGAGACCGGCCTCGGCGGTAAGCAGGTGTGGGTGATGGGACCCGCCCGCGAGCGCCACTACTACGCGCATATGGACGACTGGGCCGCAGGCCTGTCCAGCGGCGATCTGGTGTGGCCGGGCGACGAACTCGGCACCGTCGGCGACACCGGCAACGCGCGCGGCACGCCGCCGCACCTGCACTACGGCATCTACGGCGAGGGCGGCGCGGTGGACCCGCTGCCGCGCCTGCGCGCCGCCGCGGCCCGGGAGGCGCTCGCAGCGGGCGACGCGGACCGCTAGTCGCGACGGGCCGGGCTGCCAGGCCCGGCGCTTCCGGCAACCCTGTACGCCGGCCCCGGCGCTGGTCTTTTCAGCCCCGCCTACGCAAGCTGACACCGGAAACGACCCCTCGTCCACCGCAGCTGCGTAAGCTGTCGGCCTCGCCCACCCGGATCTCTACGCCATGCGCAAGCCCGCCGCGCTCCAACTCGCCTTGCTGCTGCTCGCCGGCTCGCTGCTCGCGGCTTGCTCGACGCTAAATGCGGTCGGCGCCCTGCTCGGCAACCAGGTCAGCTTCACCCAGCCGCAGTTGCAGCAATCGCTCAACCGCAATTTCCCCAGGCAATACGATCGCCTCGGCGGGCTGGTGTCGTTGACGCTGATGAATCCGCGGCTGTCGATCCCGACCGGCAGCAACCGGCTGCGGCTGGACTTCGACGTCGGACTGGGCGCGCTCGGCAGCGACAGCACGCAGCCGCGTGGTCGCTTTGCGCTGACCAGCGCGCTGCGCTTCGATCCGGCGACGCGCGGGCTGCACCTGCAGGAGCCGATGATTGAGCACGTCGACGTGGCGGCGCTCGGCGGTGTCATGAACACCACCTCGCGCCAGCTGCTCAACAGCTGGCTGGCCGACTATGCCCGCGAGGAGCCGGTATACCGCCTCGACAACAGCCTGCTGGACCGCATCGGCGCACGCCGGATCGGTTCGACCGAGATCCGCAACGGCCTGGTCGTGGTGAATCTCGGCGACTGAGCCATGCGCATTGCATTGGACCGCTGGCTGATCGCTTCGGCGCAGACCCGCGACGCGCTGGGTTGATCGACCCACACGCTCGCGCGATGGTGGCGGTGCCGCGGGTGGTGCTCGACACCAACGTCTGCCTGGACCTGTGGCTGTTCGGCGACCCACGCGCCGCCGGCTTGCGGGCCGCGCTGCACGCGGGAGGCGTGCTGGCGGTGACCGATCAGGCCTGCCGCGAGGAATGGCTGCGCGTGCTGCACTACCCGCAGTTGCGGCTGACCGATGAGGCGCGCGCCGCGCTGGCCGGGCAATTCGATGCGCTGGTGCTGCAACTGCCGAGCACGGCTTCGTCCGACCTGCGGACGCTCCCGCGCTGCGCCGATCCCGACGACCAGAAGTTCCTGGAGCTGGCGCACGCATCGGGCGCGCGTTGGCTGGTCAGCCGCGATGGTGCGGTCCTCGCACTCGCCCGCCGCGCACTGCGCGAGGGGCTGTTCGAGATCGTCCCGCCACAGGCCTGGACGCCGACGGCGCTCACACCGCCGCCGCACTGAGAGGGCTGGCGCGGAAGCACCGGTCACGCCCGTGCAACCCGCCATCCGGCATCGCCGAACCCGCGAGCACAGCGCGGGCGATCACTCCCGCAGCGCGTAGATCGCCGGCAGGTTGCGGCCTTTCTCGTGGTAATCCATGCCGTAACCGAACACATACCGGTCGGGCACCTCGACCCCGACGTAATCTGCGCGCACCCCGGGCACGCAGCGGTCGTGCGCCTTGACCGTCAGCGCGGCGATGCGCACCTCGGCGGCGCCCTGCTCATGGCACCACCGGCCGACCGCGGCCAGCGTGTGGCCCTCATCGACGATGTCGTCGACCAGCAGCACGCGGCGGCCACGCAGCAGGGTGGCCGGGCGGTGTTTCCACACCAGTTCGCCGCCCGAGGTGGCGCCGCGGTAGCGCGTGGCGTGCAGGTAGTCGAACTCCAGGTCGAGCCCCAGGGCTCCCAGCTCCACGGCCAGTTGCGCGGCGAATAGCAGGCCGCCGTGCATCACCGTCAGGAACACCGGGCTGGCGTCATCGCCGCCGCCAGGAGCGGGCACGCCACCGGCATAGTCGCCGTGCACGCGCACCGCCATCTGTGCGATCGCGCGCTCCAGGGTCTGGCGGTCGTGGATCAGGTCGGCATTGGCCAACGCCGCATGCAGGTCGGCACCGGCTGTCCCCCCGTTGGCTGCGGTGTCGCCGGATTCGATATCGTCGCCCATCATGCGAGCCCCTCCACACGGCCGCGGGTGTCGTCGTAGGCGCCGTCGGCCAGCAGTCCGTCCCAGCCCATCGCGCCGCGTCCGATCAGCCCCGCCAGCGCCATCGTGTTGAGCGCACGGCCCTCGACCGCCGCCAGCGACTCCTCGACCAGCTCGGGATGGCAGACCAGCACCACATCGCAGCCGGCGTCCAGATGCAGGTCCACGCGCGCCTTGATGCCGCCGGCGGAGAACGCCGCGGCCATGCCGATGTCGTCGCTGAACACCACGCCGCGGAAGCCAAGCCCGCCAGAAGCACGATCGCCACGCAGGATCTGCTTGATCCAGCGCTCCGAATATCCCGCCGGCTCCGGCGCAACGGCCGGATAGACCACGTGCGCCATCATCACCGCGTCGGCCTTGGCCTCGATCCCGGCGACGAACGGCACCAGGTCGAGCGCGCGAAGCTCCTCGAGCCCACGCGCATCGACCGCATCGTCAAAATGGGTGTCGGCCAGCACCGAGCCGTGGCCCGGGAAATGCTTGAGCGTGGCGGCCATGCCGGCGGCGTGCATGCCGCGCACATAGGCGCGGGTGAGCTCGGCCACCACCTGGGGGTCTTCCGAGAATGCGCGATCGCCGATCGCGCGGTTGCCGCGGCCCAGGTCGACCACCGGCGCGAAGCTCAGGTCGACGCCGCTGGCCTTGATCTCGCTGGCCATCAGCCAGGCGTGCTGCTCGGCCAGATCAAGCGCGGCCTGGGCATCCTGGGCATATTGCCTGCCGAAGCTTTCCAGCGGCGGCAGTGCGCTGTAGCCCTCGCGGAAACGCTGCACGCGGCCGCCCTCCTGGTCGACGCAGACCAGCTGCGGGCGCGGTGCGGCCTCGCGGATCGCCTGCGACAGCTCCGCGACCTGCGCCCTGGAGGCGAAATTGCGGGTGAACAGGATCACGCCGGCGCAGGCATCGTGCTGCAGCCAGTCGCGCTCCTGCGCGGTGAGTTCGGTTCCGGCGACGCCGATTACGAGCATGCGGATGTCCTTGCGTATTCAGGAAAGGGCGCCGGAAGCGCCCGCCGCATTGTCGCGCAGTTCGCCGGCCGGTGGCGTCAGCCCGCCCTTTGTAGGAGCGACGTAAGTCGCGATAACGTCGGTTCGGGCGGGTGCATTGTCGCGACTCACGTCGCTCCTACAGTCCACCGCCACGCTCGTCCTCGCTCCACAACGCGTACGGCCGCGTCGCCAGTGCGAGGTTGTAATAGCGGGCGCAGTCGGTGACCTCGGTGCCGACCCAGTCCGGGCGCTCGAATACCGCATCGGCAGACACCAGCTCGATCTCGGCCACCACCAGCCCCGCATTGGCGCCCAGGAACTCGTCGACCTCCCACAGATGTCCCGCGTGCTCGACGTAATGGCGGCGCTTGTCGATCAGGCCGCCGACACTCAGACCGAGCAGGTCGCGTGCGTCCTGGAGCGGGATCGGGTAATCGAACTCCTGCCGCGTGTGGCCGAGCTCGCGCGATTTCAGGTTGAGGAACGCCGCATCGCCCGCGATCCGCACGCGGACCGAGGCCTTCATCGCACTGCGTCCCTCCGCCTGTGCGTCCATCGCGGCCAGATCGTTGAGATAGCCCTGCGCCATCGGCACCACCTTGTGCGCCGCAGCGCGCCAGCCTTCGCCAGTGACCAGGAATTTGCGTTCGATCTCGATGGGCATGGGATACCGGTGTCATGTAGGAGCGGGCTTCAGCCGCGATCAGTAAATTGTTCGCCGCGCCGTGATCGCGGCTGAAGCCGCTCCTACCGCTTGCCCCGCCGGAAGCGACCCCGGGGCGCGAGTCACGTCGCACCGCAAACGAGTCTAGGCCTGGCGCGGTTCGAACATCGCGATCGACTCCACGTGCGCGGTATGCGGGAACATGTCCATCACTCCCGCCGCGCGCAGCTTCCAGCCTCGCTGGTTGACCAGATAGCCCGCATCGCGCGCCAGCGAGGCCGGATGGCAGCTGACGTAGACGATGCGCTTGAACTGCTTGAGCGGCAGCTGGGTCAGCACGAAATCCGCGCCCGAGCGCGGGGGGTCCAACAGCAGGCGGTCGAAGCCCTCGCGCATCCACGGCTCATCGCCCAGATCCTTGGCCAGGTCGGCGGCATGGAACTGTGCGTTGCCGATCCCGTTGCGGGCGGCATTGTCGCGGGCGCGCTGCACCAGGCCGGCCTCGCCTTCGACGCCGACCACCTCGCGCACGCTGCGCGCCAGCGGCAGGGTGAAGTTGCCCAGGCCGGCGAACAGGTCGAGCACGCGGTCGTGCGGCTGCGCATCGAGCAGCTCGAGTGCGCTGGCGATCATCTTGCCGTTGAGCCCGGCGTTGACCTGGATGAAGTCCAGCGGGCGGAACGCGAACTCCAGATCCCACTGCGGCAGTGAGAAGCTCAGCTTCGGCTCGGCCGGCCACAGCGGGTGCACGCTGTCGACACCGCCGGGCTGCAGGAACACCGCGAAGTCGTGCGCCTGCGCAAACGCGACGATCGCCGCCTGGTCGGCGTCCGACAGCGGCGCCATGTGGCGGAAGGTCAGCGCGATGCCGCTGTGGGCGGCACCCTCGGCGCCGGGGGTGGGGTCGCCGGCGATGAACTCGATCTGCGGAATGTCGCTTCGCGCCTGCAGGCTGTCGACCAGCGCCGCCAGCGCACCGATGCGCTCGCCGATCTGCGGGATCACGGTGTGGCATGCGGCGATGTCGGCGACGAAGCGTGGATCGGTTTCGCGGAAGCCGACCAGCGTCTTGCCTTTCTTCTCGACCCGCCGCACCGAGAAACGGCCCTTGCGCCGGTAACCCCAGGCTGCATCGCTCAGCGGCGCCAGTACGCGCTCCGGGGTGACATGGCCGATGCGCTCCAGGTTGTCCATCAGCACGCGCTGCTTGGCGAGGATCTGCCCGGCCCCATCGAAGTGCTGCAGCGCGCAACCGCTGCAGACGCCGAAGTGCTCGCAGCGCGGCGCCACGCGCTCGGGCGCGGCCTGCAGCACCTCCACGGTCCTGGCCTCGTCGAAACTGCGGTGGCGCCGGGTCTGCGACGCCATCACGCGTTCGCCCGGCAACGCCCCGGCGACGAACACCGCCTTGCCGTCGGGACGGCGCGCGACGCCGCGGCCGTCGTGGGTCAGGGCGGTGATTTCGGATTCAAAGGGGGTCTGGTCGATGCGGGCCACGGGCACGGCGGGGGCAATCAGGGGGCGCGCATTGTCGCAGAGCCCCGCCCGCGGTGCTGCCCGACCACCTGACCCGCGGACACGGACGCGGATGTAGGAGCGGCTTCAGCCGCGATCCTGATCCGGACGAGCGGCCACGGATCCGATCGCGGCTGAAGCCGCTCCTACGCCCCGAATGAATTTCCCCTCGGGACGAACCGCGGCAGCCGCGGGCAAAACCCGGCGGCTGCCGCCAGCATCACTTCTGCTGCCAGCTCCCGCCGCTCTGGTACCACCAGCCCGGGCGCGCGCTGGCGATCCACTGACGCGCGAACACGTCGCGGATCTGCGACTCCCACTCGGGATGGCCATTGGCCACCGCGACCTCGCGATACACCGCGCGGCGGTCGCGGTTGTCGTCGGCCACCGCCTGGTTGACTGCGACGCGGTCCTTCAGTGCGAGCTTGCTGGCGTCGCGCACGACGATGGTGCCGTCGGCGGCAAAGCCCAGCGCGCCGGCGTCGAAGCCCGCGCGCAGCTGCGAGTCGAAACGCGCGGCCATGCGCGCCTGGATCGCCTGGATCGCGGGGGTCCTGATGGTGATGTCCGGCCGCGACTGCGCATGGGCGCTGCCGATGCCGACCAGCGCGAGCCAATCGATGCGCCGGTCCGCGCGCGGGCCGAGGGCAGCACCCGGATCGCCGTTTTCGCTATCGGTGGACGGCTCGGCATCGTCGCCGATGACGTTGTCGACGAACTCCCTGGCCGCTTCCTTGGCCTCGGCGGCCGGGAAATAGACGTTGATCGTGACGCAGGCCGTCAACAGCACGGCAGCAAGCGGAATACCCATCCAACGACGCATGATCTCTCTCCTGGATTGTCAGATTACCGACGGTCCCCGCCGGCACCACAGCGTCACTCTACAACTGGCGTGACTTCGCCCGAACCCACCGCCGCCAGCCGCTCGACCAGGATCGGCCAGTCCACGCGCCGGTTGTAACCCACCACGGTGAGCCGCGGCAGCCCCGAGCCGCGCACGATAGTAAAGCCGGTCGCTGCTGAACCGGAGGCCGGCGCCGGACCGAGTCCGCCCATCGTGCAGACCTCGTCGACCAGCGTGCAGGCGATGCCGATACGCGAATAGCCGAAGTCGTCGAACAGCCCGATCAGTTGCGACTGCAGGCTGCCGGCGAAGGAGGCGTCGCCGACGCTGGACAGGTCCTGCACCGCGCGCTGGCTGATGCGCTGGCGCACGCCACGGGTGCGGTCGGTCTGGAACGCGGCGTCGAACGCGGTCGGCTGCCAGTTGACCAGGCGCAGCCCTTTGACCCGGCCATCGAGCTTGCCGGTGATGCTGCCGAAGCCGAATACGCCGGTCACCGATTCGAGGTCGAGATCATCGATCACGATATCGGCCGACAGGGTCGGTGCGACTCCGAACGGCCGGTCCATCGCCAGCGAGGACACGCTCACGTCGCCACCGAACAGTTGCATCGACAGCCCGCCATCGAAGGTCAGCCGATCGTCGCGGTACTGCGCCTGCGGGATGCGGCCGCTGAGCGTGCCGGTGAACGCCGGCCAGTCCAGCGCCTGCGCCAGCCGGGCCACGTCGAGCGCTTCGAGCTGCAGGCCGAAGCGGATGTCCAGGCGCTGCTCCGGCGAGGGCGGGCGGACCTGCAGGTGTTCGAAGCGGGCGCGGCCGCCCAGCATCGGCAGCACGACCGGTTGCCGCAGTCGCAGTTCGCCGCCTCCGCTGGCAAAGGGCAGCTGGCCGCCGGCGAACGCCAGCCCGTACAGCGCGCCGGAGCGCCAGCGCAGTTCGCTGCTGACCGGCTGCTGCGCCGAGTACCGCACATCGCCGCGCAGGCCGGCGAACGAGAAACGCCCGCCGGGGTCGTCGATGTTCGCATCGGCAAGGTCGATCCCGGCCTCGCGCAGCACCCCGTCGCTCATGCGCAGCTGCGCCCGCGCCGATCCATCCAGCTGCAGCCCGGCCAGGCCGGCCACGCCGAGCCAGCCCGACAGGTAGGCATCGGCCAGCGCGCCGAGGTCCGCGCTGCGCAGGCGCAGGTCGAGGTCGCGCAATTCGGTCTCGGCCGAGAGCGCCGCGCTGCCGGTGGCGGAGAGGATGTCGCCGTCGCGCCAATGCAGCCGTGGCAGCCGCCAGCCCTGCTGCAGATGCCGGGCCGCCTCGATCTGCAGGCCGACCGGGCGTTGCTGCAAGGAGACGTAGCTGGTGCCGAACAGCAGTTCGCCGCCGCGCAAACCGCCGTCGATCCGCACCCGGTCCTCATCGCCGAATGCTGCGGCCAGCTCGATGCCCGCCCCGAGGTCCTGGGCCGCGATGCGGCCGTCCTCGGTATCCAGCGCGGCGGCGGTCAGCTGCAGCGGCCCGGCGATCCGCAGCGGCCCGGCACCGGCCGCGGTGATCGTAAGCTGCCCCTCGAGCCGGCCGCCGGTGATGCGCGCCTGCGGCCACGCCTGGCGCAACAGCGCCTGGGTCCAGGCGAGCGGGACGCGGGTCAGGTCGAGCCGGGTCGCTTCGGGAGTTGCGGCATTGCGGTGCAGTTCGATCCGGGCGTTGCCGCGGCCCAGAGCCGCCTCGGTACGCAACGCGTCGAACGCCAGCGCCAATAGCATCGGAGCGCCCCCGCCGCCGCGCAGTTCGCCTTCGCAGCGCCAGCCGCCCTGCCCGTCCCGCTGAAGATCGCAGCGCCAGTCGATGTCCCTGAAACGATATCCGAGCTCAGGCGCGTCGAGCGTGCCGGCGCGCAGTCGCAGCCGCCCGTGCGGCGCGCCGGCGGGCCACGTCAACTGCACGCTCACGCGGTCCAGCTTCGCCACCGGGGTGATCACCCGCTCGATGCGCGCACTCATCGTGCGCGCCTGCGCATCGCCCGCCGCCAGCGCGGCGCACAGCGACACACACGGCAACAGCAGGCGTAAGATCGCTCGCGACATGGCGGCAGGATACCCAGCGTCAAGCCAATCGGTCATGAAACCTGCAACCTGCCCGCGCGTGCTGCTGGTCGAGGACGACCCGACCAGCCGCGCATTCCTGACCGCCGCCGCGGTGCGCACCCCGGCCGAGACCGACAGCGCCGACTGCATGTCGGCCGCACTGGCGCTCGCCGATGGCGAGCCCTACGACCTGTGGTTGTTCGATGCGCAGCTGCCCGACGGTTCGGGCATCGAGCTTTTGCGGCAGCTGCGCGAACGGCACGCGGATACGCCGGCGCTCGCACACACCGCGTGCAGCCAGCCGGCCACGCATGCAGCGCTGCGCGCGGCCGGCTTCGCCGACGTCGTGGTCAAACCCTTGCCCGCTGCCGCCGTGCAGGCGGCGATACGCGGCGTGCTGGGGCTTGCTGCTGCGCCGGAGGTGATCGGGCCGTCGCCGCACGAAGGGCCAATGCCGCTATGGGACGACAATGCCGCCGCGCTCGCGCTCAACGGCAACCGCGAGCACGTGCGGGTGCTGCGTGGGTTGTTCCTGCAGGAGCTGGCGCAGGCCGGCACCCGCATCGGCGAGGCGCTACGGCGCGGCGACGTGGTTGAGGCGCAGCAGGACCTGCACAAGTTGAGGGCCAGCTGCGGCTTCGTCGGTGCCAGCCGACTCGCCGCCGCGGCGCGCGAGTTGGAGTTGCAGCCGCGGCAGGAGGAGCTGTGCGAACGCTTCACGCAAGCGTTGTGCGCGACGCTCGGTGGCCACGGCGAGCGTGATTGAGCCACTTCGCATCCGTTGGCGCGGCTGCCCTGCCGATGCGCCAGCGCCGCCTGCCGCGCTCGGCCCACGGACCTGGTAGAGCCGAGCTTGCTCGGCTGCGCCGGGCGCCCAGGTGCAGCGGAGCAAGCTCCGCTCTACCGTAGGATCGCGTCAGTACCCTGGGTTGCCTTGGCCCGGCGCAGTCAGCTTCGGCGCGACCCGTGCCAGCTCGCCCAGCATCTCCCACGACTTCAGCCCGCGCGGGCCGAGGT
>JAHWKC010000062.1 GCA_019348095.1 Pseudomonadota bacterium
GTCCACTCCAGCTGAGCTTCGTCGCGGCGCGGCCGACTTCCGCGTGGCGGCTGCGGACGGCCGTGGCTCTTCGTGCTCTGGACTGGTCGGCGGAGGTGCGCTCGTGGTCGGCGTGCTGCTCTATTGCGCGTCAAGCTAACTCACGGCGCTTGGGTGCTCCGTGCCTGCGGTGTGCTTCTGCGGCACGTGGCATGCGCCGCTGCAGATTCTGCGGCTGCGAACCGCAAGCGCGAGGAGGGTGACCGCGACAGCGAGCCCGACCAGGCCAAGCGCGAGGTTGCTGGTCAGGAACCCGGCCGGTAGCAGGAGCGCCCGACCACGAGCAGCTTGACGCCGCAGCACGCAAGGATCGCCACCAGCGGCCCGAGCTGCTTCACAGCTTGAGCCTCTCGTAGCCCTTGAGCCAGCCCTCGTTGTACGTCGGGAACTGGGCGATCTGGTCGAGCAGACGGTCGATCGGGATGCTCTCGCGCACGGCGAGCGCGGCGGTGTGGATCCACTCGCTGGCCTGCGGCCCGACCGCCCACGCGCCGATCAGGACGCGCCGGTCGGCGTCGGCGAGGCGCTGGCCGCCTATTGCGTCAACCTCAACGAGAAGGCCGACAAGGGCCGCATCGATCCGCTGATCGGGCGCGCCACGGAGGTCAACCGCACCATCCAGATCCTCTGCCGGCGCCAGAAGAACAACCCGCTCTTCGTCGGTGATCCGGGCGTCGGCAAGACCGAGCTTGCGAAGGTGCTCGCGCAGTGCCTGGACGTCCCGCTGCTGCGCCTGCAGTGCTACGAGGGGATCGACGCCGCGCAGGCGCTGCCGGCGGCGGTGCGCGAGATCGCGGGCTGCACCAGCCCGCTGACCGTCGACCTGTCCGGGCTGCCCGACGGCAGCTACGTGCTCACCGTGCGCGCGGTCGACGCGGCGGGCAACGTCGGCGCCGCGCTCAGCGCGACGCACGTGCTCGACAGCACCGCGCTGGCCGCCCCCGACGTGCGCATCGTCGCCCCGATCCCGGGCAAGTCCGCCATCGGTGTCGAGGTGCCCAACCGCCAGCGCGACCTGATCACGCTCGGCCGCATGCTGCTGTCGGAACTGGCGCCCCTGGTCAATGCACAGCAGGGCGTGATGTACGTGGTCGAGACCGAGGACGGCCGGCGCCGGCCGCACCTGCGCCAGTTGGCCGGGTACGCCGACACCGCCAGTTCGCCGACCGCGCCGCGCACGCTGCAGTTCGGCGAGGGCCTGATCGGCCAGTGCGCCGCGCAGGGCCAGCTGATCCTGATCGACAATGCCCCGGCCTACAGCGCGTCGCTGCAATTCCCGGCCGACAGCGGGCAGTCCAGCGACCTGCAGGCGTCCGCGGTGCAGATCGAATCGGGCCTGCTCAACGTCGTGCCGCGCAGCGTGATCGTGCTGCCGGTGCTGTTCGAGGACCAGGTCAAGGCGGTGCTCGAGCTGGCTTCGCTGTCGGAGTTCACCCGCTCCCAGCGCGCGTTCCTGGAGCAGCTCTCGGGCAGCATCGGCATCGTGCTCAACACAATCGAGTCGACCATGCGCACCGAGCGGCTGCTGGCGCAATCGCAGCAGCTGGCCGGCGAATTGCAATCGCAGCAGAACGAGCTGCAGCAGACCAACGAGGACATCGCGCTGAAGGCGGCGCTGCTGGCCGAACAGAAAGCCGAGGTCGAGCAGAAGAACCAGCAGATCGAGCACGCCCGCCGCGCGCTGGAGGAAAAGGCCGCGGAACTGGCGCTGACCTCGCGCTACAAGTCCGAGTTCCTGGCCAACATGTCGCACGAGCTGCGCACGCCGCTCAACAGCATCCTGATCCTGGGCCAGCAGCTGGCGGAGAACCACGAGACCAACCTCAACCCGCGCCAGGTGGAGTTCGCCAAGACCATCCATGCCGCCGGCACCGACCTGCTGCACCTGATCAGCGACATCCTGGACCTGTCCAAGATCGAGTCGGGCACCGTCACCGTCGACAGCGAGGACCTGTCCTTCGAGCACCTGCGCGAAAACCTGGGGCGCGGCTTCCGCCACGAGGCCGAGCGCCGCCACCTGGAGTTCTCGCTGGAGATCGAGCCCGAACTCGGCACCGCCCTGCACACCGACCCCAAGCGCCTGCAGCAGATCCTCAAGAACCTGCTGTCCAACGCCTTCAAGTTCACCGAGCAAGGCAGCGTGCGGCTGCGGGCGCGCAAGGCCAGCAGCGGCTGGAGCGAGGGCCACGACGTACTCGACCACGCCCAGACCGTGGTCGCCTTCGAAGTCAGCGACACCGGCATCGGCATTTCGCCGGAAAAGCAGAAGATCGTGTTCGAGGCGTTCCAGCAGGCCGACGCCGGCACCTCGCGCAAGTTCGGCGGCACCGGCCTGGGCCTGGCGATCAGTCGCGAGATCGCCGGCCTGCTCGGCGGCGAACTGCGCCTGCACAGCACCGTCGGCGAAGGCAGCACCTTCATCCTGTACCTGCCGCTGAACTACGTCGGTGCCGACCGCGCCCACAGCGCGCGCGCGGCCCAGGCGATGGCGCAGACCAGCAGCGCGCAGGAGCCGCCGGTGCGCGTGCTGGAGCATGTCCTGGAGCGCGTGGCCGACGACCGCGACCTGCTCGCGCCGGGCGAGCCGATCCTGATGGTGGTCGAGGACGATGCGCGCTACGCCAGCGTGCTGCGCGACCACGGCCGTTCGCAGGGCTTCCGCGTGCTGGTCGCCAACACCGGCACCGAGGCATTGCGACTGGTGCGCGACTACAAACCGACCGCCATTTCGCTGGATATCGTCCTGCCCGACATGCTCGGCTGGACCGTGCTGGCGCGGCTGAAGCAGGATTCGTCGACACGACACATCCCGGTGCAGATCGTCACCGTGGAGGAGGAGCGCCAGCAGAGCATCGAGCGCGGCGCGTTCGCCTACCTGGCCAAGCCGGCCAGCACCGAGACCATCGATGCGGCGCTGCAGCGGATCAAGGACTACACCCTGCCGCGCGTCAAGCGCCTGCTGATCGTGGAGGACGACGCCAACGAGCGCATGAGCATCGAGGAGTTGATCCGGCACGATGACCTCGCCATCGACACCGTCGGCACCGGCACCGAAGCCCTGGCCGCACTGGATGCGACCCGCTACGACTGCGCGGTGGTCGACCTGCGCCTGCCCGACATGAGCGGCTTCGAGCTGCTCGACCGGATCCAGGCGCAGCCGACCCTGCACGAGCTGCCGATCGTGGTGTTCACCGGCAAGGACCTCAGCGCCGAGGAGGACCTGCGCCTCAAGAAGGTCGCCAAGAGCGTCGTTATCAAGGGTGTGGAATCGCCCGAACGCCTGCTCGATGAAACCGCGCTGTTCCTGCACCGGGTCATTGCCGACCTGCCGCCGGGCAAGCAGCGCATGGTCGAGCGCCTGCACACATCCGACGAGGTGCTGCAGGACAAGCGCGTGCTGGTGGTCGATGACGACGTGCGCAACATCTTCGCGCTGTCCAGCGTGCTGGAGCGCCACGGGATGCAGGTCATCACCGCCGCCAACGGCCAGGATGCGATCGAGATGGTCGCCAACGACGAGGACATTGCCCTGGTGCTGATGGACATCATGATGCCGGGCATGGACGGTTACGACACGATCCGCGAAATCCGCGCCAGGCCCGACTCACGCGCCCTGCCGATCGTCGCGCTGACGGCCAAGGCGATGAAGGGCGACCGCGAGAAATGCCTGGAGGCCGGCGCGTCCGACTACCTCGCCAAACCGGTGGTCACCGACCAGCTGCTTGGTGTGCTGCGCCAGTGGCTGCATCGCTGATGCCATCGACGTCCACCGCCACCGCTCGCAGGTTTGCCCACGCGATGGCCAGCGAGCCGGTCAAGATCCTGCTGGTCGACGACCAGCCGGGCCGGCTGCTGACCTACCGCGCGATCCTGGAGCCACTGGGCGAGCAGCTGATCGAGGCCAGCTCGGGCATGGAGGCGCTCAAGCGGCTGATGGACGACGAGTTCGCGCTGATCCTGCTCGACGTCAACATGCCCGGCATGGACGGCTTCGAGACCGCCAGCCTGATCCACCAGCACCCGCGCTTCGAAAAGACCCCGATCATCTTCGTCACCGCGGTCAACGTCACCGACATGGACCGGCTGCGCGGCTACAAGCTCGGCGCGGTCGACTACGTCATGGTGCCGGTGATCCCGGAGGTCCTGCGCAGCAAGGTCGAGGTGCTGGCCGAGCTGCACCGCAAGCGCAGCGAGCTGCAGAGCCTCAACGCCAGCCTGGCCGCCGACAACCAGGCCCTGCAGCGCGAGAAGGCGCGCGAGCTGGAGGCGCTCAACCAGTCGCTGCGGGTGGCCAACGATGCGCTGGCCGCGCGCAACGCCGAGCTGCAGGTGGAGATCACCGAGCGCTCGCGCGCCGAGCAACTGCTGCGCGAGGCCGACCAGCGCAAGAACGAGTTCCTCGCCACCCTCGCCCACGAGCTGCGCAACCCGCTGGCGCCGCTGCAGAACGCGCTGGCGATCCGCCGGCTCGAGCAGGGCGAACCGCCCGGCCCGCTGCAGAGCACGATGGAGCGGCAGCTGTCGCTGCTGGTGCGGCTGATCGACGACCTGCTCGACATCGCCCGCATCACCCAGAACAAGCTCGCCCTGCGGCGCGAATCGACCTCGCTGGAGGACGTGCTGCGCGCGGCAGTGGAGATCGCTCGGCCGCTGCTGGATGCCGGCGGGCACGACTTCAACCTGCGCCTGCCGGACCAGCCGGTCGCGCTGCTGGCAGACCGCATGCGCCTGTCGCAGGTGTTTGCCAACCTGCTCAACAACGCGGCCAAATACTCCGACCCCGGCGGCCGAATCGAGTTGGCCGCCGAGCTGGTCGGGCACGACCAGGTGCTCGTGCGCATCAGCGACACCGGCATCGGGCTGGCACCGGAGCAGCTGGATGCGGTGTTCGGGCTGTTCAGTCAGGTCGACACCACGATCGAGCGCAGCCGCGGCGGGCTCGGCATCGGCCTGACCCTGGTGCAGAAGCTCGCCGAGATGCACGGCGGTCGGGTCGAGGTGCACAGCGCCGGTCTCGGTCAGGGTTGCATCTTCAGCGTGCGACTGCCGGTCGGCGCGGCGGCCGCTTCGGCCCCGCTGGGGCTGCCGGCGCCGGCGGAAGCGCAAGCGTCGATCGGACCGGATTCGAAATCCCGATCCGATTGGGCGGACAATGGCACCATGGCCGAGCCCCCGACCGACGCCGCCGCGCCCGCCAGTCCCGCGCGCGTGCTGGTGGTTGACGACAACCGCGACGCCGCCGACACCCTGGCGATGATGATCCGGCTGCTCGGCCACGAGGTCACGCAGATCTACGACCCGTTGGCAGTGGAGGGGGAGATCGAGCGTTTCGCGCCCGACCTGCTGTTCCTGGACGTCGGCATGCCCGGCCGCAGCGGCTATGACATCGCCTCCAGCCTGCGCCAGCGCGCGGACGGCAACGCGCTGGAGATCATCGCGGTGACCGGCTGGGGCCAGCCCGAGGACCGTCGCCGCACCCGCGAGGCGGGCTTCGACGAGCACCTGGTCAAGCCGCCGCAGTTCGAATCGATTCGCCGCATCTGCAGCCGCGGCGGGCGCACGCGCCAGCCCGAGACCGACGGCGCGTGAGCGGCGCCCGCACCGCCTGGATGAACCGGCTCGCGCACGATCTGCGCGGGCCGCTGTCGCCGATGCAGACCGCGGTGTTCCTGTTGCGCGACGAGCGCGTCGAGCCGCGTGAGCGCACCGAGCTGCTCGACATCGTCGACCGCCAGACCCGTCGCCTGGGCGGCATGATCGACGAGATCGGCGACTGGGTGCGCGCCGAGCAGGGCCGGCTGATCTCGCGGCGCGAGGATGTCGAGCTGGCGATGCTGCTCGACGAGATCGCCCCGCGCCTTGGCAGTGCGGCGCCGCAGGTCCGGTTCGCACCGGGCACCGAGGCGCTGCAGTTGAACGGCGACGTACTCCGGCTCGGGCAGCTGCTGCGCACCGTGCTCGGTTTCCGCATCAAGCGCGGCGAGCAAGCACCGACCCAGGTCGAGGTCGAGCCCGGCAAACCCGGTCACGTCCGCCTGCGGCGTCGCCTCGATTGCCCCTACCAGGCCCGCGATCAGGCCGGGACCCTGTTCGAGCAAGCGCTGCCGGACCCCTCCGACGAGGGGCTCGGCCTCGGCCTGCTGGTCGCGCGCGCGATCGCGGAGGCGCACCACGGCGAGTTGCGCGCGCACGCACCGGACGGCGACACCATCGAGCTCATCATGGAACTGCCACTGGCGGCATCGTAGGCGGGTTCCATCGCCCTCGAGCAGTTGCCCCCCTCTTTGAAAAAGACGGGCTGGGGGAGATTTGCTCTAGACCGGCGCACGACAGCAGGCCGCCCATTGCGTGTGGAGCCACGCCTCCCGTCCCCCTAAACTTCCGCCATGCCCGCCACCCCGTCTCCCAGCGCCGATCTGGCTGCACAACCGCTCTCGCACGCAACCGCATTGCCGGCGCGGTTCTACGTCGAGCCGGCGATGGCCGCCATCGACCGCCGCCTGTTGTTTGACCGCGGCTGGCAACTGCTCGCCCACGTGTGTCAGCTGCGCAACCCGGGCGACCACGTCGTGGCCGACTTCGCCGGCTTGCCGGTGATCGCGGTGCGCGGCGCCGATGTGGCGGACGGCCCGGGTGAGATCCGCGTATTCCACAACGTCTGCCGCCACCGCGCCGGCCCGATCGCCAGCTGCGACGGTCTGGCGGCCAGGTCGCTGCGCTGCCGCTATCACGGCTGGACCTACGGCCTGGACGGCGTGCTGCGCTCGGCCCCGGAGATGGCGCAGGCGGAAGATTTCGATGCCGGCGCGGTGCGCCTGCCGCAGTTGCGGCTGCACGTCTGGCAGGGGCTGGTGTTCGCCGCGGTGGCCGAACCGGCGATGGCATTCGAGGCCTTGGTAGCCGGCATCGACGCGCGCATCGGCAGCGCACGCCGGCTCGAGCATTACGGCCACCATCGCCGGGTCGGCTACGACATCGCCTGCAACTGGAAGGTCTACGTCGACAACTACCTGGAGGGCTACCACGTCCCGCACATCCACCCCGGCCTCAACGCGCTGCTCGACTACCGCAGCTACGTCACCGAGACCGCCCACTGGTACTCCTACCAGTGGAGCGCGCTGGAAAGCGCGGGCGAGCTGTACGGCGACGGCGACGCGCTGTACTACTGGCTGTGGCCCAACACGATGCTCAACATCCTGCCGGGGCGCTTGCAGACCAACCGCGTGGTGCCGCTGGGGGTGGACCGCTGCCGGGTCGAGTTCGACTTCTACTACGCCCTTGACGGCGATGCCGACAACGCCGGCGCCCGGCGCGAGGCCGACCTCGCCTTCAGCGACGAGGTCCAGCTCGAGGACCTGACCATCTGCGAGGACGTGCAACGCGGCCTCGCCTCGGGCTCCTACCGGCCCGGCCGGCTCAACCCGCTGCGCGAGAACGCCGTGCACCACTTCCACGAACTGCTGCGCGCCGCGTACCGACAGGGCCCCTGGACCTCCCCCGCCGCAACCCCGCTTCCGTAGGAGCGGCCTCCGCCGCGAGCTCATGAAAAGCCTCGACACGGATCAAAGCGAAAAACTGCGGATAAAGCTTCTGGATATCAGATGCTTTACCTGCCTTTGATCCGCTATTTTTCGCTCTGATCCGCGTCAAATGCTCTTGGCCAGGACCACGGTTCCGGTTCGCGGCTGAAGCCGCTCCTACAGCTCCGGGGACCGCTTGCCCTAGATCGACTCCCCCGGCACCGAGGCCGCTTCCCGGTTGCGCGCCTCCATCGAACGCGATGCGCCCGACTCCCAGCGCCAGAACAACCAGCCCAGCAGGGTGAACAACGCCGCACCCAGCGCCAGGTGCAGTGCCTCATCGCTCAGCAGCGGCGAGATCACCCCGGCGGTCAGCGAGTGCAGCACCAGCCCGGTGAACGCCTGCAGCGACGACGCCGAGCCCCGCTGCCGCGGGTACATGTCGAGGATCGCCAGGGTCAGGATCGGGAACACCAGCGCGATCCCGAACGCGTTGAACGCCAGCGGCAGGATTGCCCATGGCACCGTCGGCACCGCCACCAGCAGGTTGTAGGCCACGTTGCTCAGCGCCGCCAGCCCGCAACAGGCAAAGCCCAGATTCGCCAGCCGCGTGCCGGTCATGCGACCGGCCGCCCGCCCCGACAGGTATGCGCCGACCATCATGCCGCTGATCATCGGCACGAAGAACCAGGCGAAATCGCCCTCCCCCAGCCGCTGGCCGTCGCGCCGCAGCAGGTCAAGGACGAACGCCGGCGCCGAGGCGATATACAAAAACAGCGCACCGAAATTGAACGCACCGGCCGCGGCCAGCCGCTGGAATCGCGGGTTGAACGCGATCGCGACGTAGTCGCGCAGCAGCCTGCGCGGCGACACCCGGGCTCGCGCCGACGGCGGATGGGTCTCCGGCAGCGTCCGCCACGTCGCCACCAGCAGCACCAGTGAGAACGCCACCAGAAACCAGAAGATCGCCGGCCAGCGGCTCCAGCCCAGGATCCAGCCGCCGATGATCGGCGCGATCGCCGGCGCAATGCCGAAGATCATCGACACCTGGCTCATCAGCCGCTGCGCATCGTCGCCGTGCAGCACGTCGCGGATCACCGCGCGCCCCACGATCAGGCCGACGCCGGCCGACAGCCCCTGCAACGCACGGAACACGAGCAGCGTACTGAGCTCGGTCGCCAGCGCGCAGCCGACCGAGGCCAGCGTGAACACGGACAACCCGCCCAGGATCACCCGGCGCCGCCCGATCGCGTCCGACAGCGGCCCGTGCACGATGCTCATCAGCGCGTAGGCGACCAGGTAGACGCTGATCGTCTGCTGCATCGCCAGCTTGTCGGCGCCCAACTGCGCGCCCATCTGCGGGAATGCCGGAAAAATCGTGTCGATGGAGAACGGCCCGAACATCGCCAGCCCACCCAGCAGCAGTGCCAGCCGGCGGATCGACAATCCCGCGTGCCCCTGCGAGACCGGCGTGCCACTCATGGTGCGGCGCCGGTGGCGGCGACACACGGCACGGCAGCCGCGGCATCGCGCACCCGCAGGACCGCCCGGTCCACCTGCAGTGGCGAAAACGGCGGATGGACGGGCATCGGGGTTCTCCGGCGCGACAGACGGTGCGAGCGCAGCAGAATAGCAATGCGGCAGGCGGCTGAACGCAGAGACAGCGCAACAGCGCGTTGCCACTGCCGCGGGTGTTTTTTACCTGCGCCCTACGCCGCTTCGGCCAAGTCGCTTCTGCACTGCCGCCACCGGCGGCCCTTGCTCTTGCGCGCGGGCACGCGCCCCGCCCACCCCGAGCCGGGCCAATCATCAACACCGCCCAGGTAGGAGCGACGTGGGTCGCGATTCGCCACTCCGATGGCTGGCATGATCGCGGCTCACGCCGCTCCTACCGGTGCACGCTGCAACTGGAGCGCATCGGGCGGCGGTTCTACAATCACGGGTCGCGATTCCGCGATGCCACGCCCGATGCCGCCATGCGCAATCCCCTGCAGGAACAACTCCTCAAGGCGGGGCTGGTCAAGAAGAGCCAGGCCGCCGAACTGGCCCGCGAGCAGGCGCGGCAGCGCAAGGGCAAGGCCCCACCGCCCGCCCCGGCCGAGCAGGTGGACGCGCAGCAGTTGCAGGCGCAACGGGCCGAGCGCGATCGCGCGATCTCGGCCGAGCGCAATGCCCAGGCCCGGCTCCACGAGCAACGCGCGCAGGTGCGCCAGCTCGTCGAGACCCACAAGGTCAGGCGCGAGGGCGAGATCAGCTATCGTTTCCCCGACCAGGGCAGCATCAGGAGCGTGCTGGTAACCGAATCGCTGCGCAGGCAACTGGCCGCCGGCGCGCTGGTGATCGCCCGCCACGGCGACGGCTACGAGCTGCTGCCGCGCGCGGCCGCGGACAAGGTCCACGCGCGCGACGCCACGGTGATCGTGCTCGACCATGGCCGTACCGCGGATACCGCCGCGCCGGACGAGGGAGAGGACGATGAGTTCTACAAGCAGTTCCAGGTGCCCGACGATCTGATCTGGTAGCCGCTCGGCCGCCCACCTTGCTTTGCGAGGCCGCCGCGCCTAGGCAACCTGGCTATTACGGTAGGAGCACCGACTTTCCGCGGACGCATTGCGGATGCCGGGCAGCCTAGCGCCAACCTGCATCACGCGCGGCGCGTTCGCCGGCGCCGTCCAGCGGTTCGCCTTCCAGGCGTGCGTCGACCTCGGCCAGGATCGCCGGCGGTAGCGCGGTGGAAGCCAGACGCAGTTCACCGCCGACCGCCGTCGCCTCGCCCAGTGCGGTCACACGCCAGCCATCGGCCTGGCGACAGGCCAGGCCGGCGACCGCCTGCGGCCGCTCCAGCACGAACGTGCGGCAGTAGTCGCCGTCCTGCGCGCGGAAGCTCAGGCCGACCGCCACCGGCCCCGCGGCCGGGCCGGCGCTGGACAGGCGGCTGTCGAGTGCCCGGGCGAGCTCGGCGCCGGCCACATACAGCTCACCCAGGCTACGAAGGCAGACCTCCCAGTCGTCGGCGCCCCGGCGCAGCGACGGCAGCCACCGTGCTGCCTGGCTGTCGGCCACGCACTCGGCGCCCATGCCGAGCAAGACCGGGTGCGGTCCGATCTCGACCAGCACGTCGACGCCCAGCCGCTCCAGCGCCTGCATCCCGTCGGCGAAGCGCACCGCCCCCCGGGCGTGCCGCCGCCAGTACCCGCCCGTCAGATCG
>JAHWKC010000063.1 GCA_019348095.1 Pseudomonadota bacterium
GATGGCCGGTCCGGGACAGAAGCCCGAGAGCCCCCAACCGATGCCGAAGATCGCCGCCCCTGCAACGAGGCGGGTGTCCACGCCGGTTTTCGTCGGCCACTGGAGGCGCTCGGCGAACAGCGGCTGCGGCCCGTCACGGCGACCGCGCTCGCCCCCGCCGTAGCGGCGCAGGACGGTCTCGCCGTCCGGGGCCAGCAGCACGATGTCGTGGTGGGCGGTGTCGGCCACCACCAGGGCGACCTTGTGCCGGCGCAGCAGGGCGATGAACCGCGGGTCGCAGAAGCTTTCGTGGCGCACCTCGAGCGCGTGCCGCAACGGCCGCCGGCAATCGATCGCCAATGCACTGCGGCCGCGCATTCGCTCGACATCGCGGCGGCGTGCGAGCGCCAGCGCCTGCTCGGTGTCACGCGGCAGTTGCGACAGGAAGTGGTCGAGCCGGGTTTCATCGAAACGGAACGTCGGCGGCAGTTGCCACAGCAGCGGGCCGAGCTTGGCGCGCAGCCGCAACACACCGGAGGCGAGGAAGTTCGCCAGCGGCTTGTCGATGTCGCGCAGGCGCAGCATGTGGGTCAGGAAGCGCGGCGCCTTGACCGCGAACACGAAATCCCCCGGCGTGGCGTCGTGCCAGGCCGAGTAGCTCTTGGGGGTCTGCAGGGAATAGAACGAGCCGTTGAGCTCGATGCTCGCAAAGCGACGCGCCGCATACTCGAGCTCGCGGCGCTGGGCGAGATCGTCCGGATAGAACACCCCGCGCCAGGGCGGGTAACGCCAGCCGGAGATCCCGATGCGCACCGTCATGGCGCGATGCTCGCGCCACTGTGGTCGAAGCGCTGTGAGTCCTGGCATGCTGCTGCAGACCGCGGAGCATGGTGCGGCTCGCGGCAAGATCCAGGTTGGCGTCCGACGGTCGCCGGACTGCGCGCGGAGAGCCGGTTATGCGGGGACCGCTTCGCCGGTCAGGGTGGCGAGCCAGTCGTCGTCGGAACCTTCGGCCACCCCTTCGAACAGGAACGTCGACAGATAGCGCTCCCCGGTATCGGGCAGCATCGCCAGCAGGACCGCGCCGGCCGGCGCCTGCGCGGCGACCTGCAGGGCGGCCGCCACGGTGGCGCCAGCCGACAGGCCGACGAACAGGCCTTCCTCGGCGGCCAGCCGGCGTGCGGTGTCGCGCGCGGTGACATCGTCGATCGGGCGGATCTCGTCGGCGACGCCGCGATCCAGCACGCCCGGGACGAAATCCGGTGTCCAACCCTGGATCTTGTGCGGCTGCCACTCCTGCCCGGACAACAGCGCCGCGCCCGCGGGTTCGCAGGTCACGATCCTGAGTTCCGGCCGTGCCAGCTTCAGCACCTGGCCGGCGCCGGTCAGGGTGCCGCCGGTGCCCCAGCCGCTGACGAAATAATCCAGACGCTTGCCCGCGAAGTCGCGCAGGATCTCCGGGCCGGTGGTGTTGCGGTGGAAGGCCGGATTGGCGGGATTGTCGAACTGCTGCGCGAGGAACCAGCCGTGACGCTGCGCAAGCTCCGCGGCGCGGCGCACCATGCCGCTGCCGCGCTCGGCCGCGGGCGTCAGGATCACCTTCGCACCGTAGGCGCGCATCAGCTTGCGGCGCTCGATCGAGAAGGTCTCGGTCATCACCGCGACGAACGGGTAGCCGCGCGCGGCGCAGACCATCGCCAGCGCGATGCCGGTGTTGCCGGAGGTGGCCTCGACCACCGTCTGCCCCGGCTTCAGCGCGCCGCTGCGCTCGGCATCGAGAATGATCGCCAGCGCCAGGCGGTCCTTGACCGAACCGCCGGGATTGAACGCTTCGACTTTCGCGTACAGCGACACGTGCGCTGGCGCGAGGCGCTGCAGTTTCACGATCGGGGTGTTGCCGATGGTGTCGAGGATGCTGTCGTGGAGTGGCATCGAGTTTCTCGCAGTCGAGGGGTGGTGTTCTTGCTCGTTATCCCCGCGACGGCGGGGATCCAGTGGCTTTGCTGCCCGCCGAACTAGAAGTCACTGGGTTCCCGCTTTCGCGGGAATGACATCTGGTGAGGGCGGCGCCGGTGTTGCTCATGCCGCTTCGGGCAGCGACTCGCGGATGCGATCGGCTGGAGTCGATGCGGCCGTGGTGGAGGGTTTGCTGCCGAACCAGTGCAGCGTCCCGGCCAGCGCGGCGACTTCGCCGAGGATCAGCAGCGCCGGCGAGACCACCGAATGCGCCTGCGCGATCTCGGGCAGTTCGGCCAGCGTGCCGGTGATCACGCGCTGCTGCGGGCGCGAGCCGTTCTCGATCAGTGCAAATGGGGTGCTGGCCGCGCGGCCGTGGGCGAGCAGGCGTTCGCGCAGCTGCGGCAGCCCGGCGACGCCCATGTAGACCGCGAGCGTCTGCCGCTCCTGCGCCAGCGAACGCCAGTCCAGCGCATCGGCCGAGTCCCTGCAATGCGCGGTCACCAGCCGCACCGACTGGGCGTGGTCGCGATGGGTCAGCGGCACGCCGGCATAGGCGGCGCAGGCCACCGCGGCGGTGATGCCGGGCACCACTTCGAAGTCGATGCCATGCGCGTGCAGGAACTCGAGCTCCTCGCCGCCGCGTCCGAACACGAACGGGTCCCCGCCCTTGAGCCGCACCACGCGTTTGCCGGCGCGCGCGTGCTCCAGCATCAGCGCGTGGATGGTCTCCTGCGGCGCGTGGTGCAACCCGGCCTGCTTGCCCACTTCGATCAGCTCGGCATCGCGCCGCACCAGCGCCAGCACCTCGGCGCTGACCAGGCGGTCGTGCAGGATCACGTCGGCTTCGTTGAGCACACGCAATCCGCGCAGCGTCAGCAGGCCGGGGTCGCCGGGGCCGGCGCCGACCAGCGCGACGCTGCCGCGGGAGTCCGATGCATCCTCGGAGAGTGTCCGCTCGAAGGTCTCGCGGGCGGCGGCATGGTCGCCGCGACGCAGCAGCGACGGCACCGCGCCGCGCAATACGCGCTCGAAAAAGCGGCGGCGCGCGCCAAGCTCGGGCCAGCGCGCGCGGATGCGCGCGCGCTGGCGCGTCAGCAGCTCGGCCAAGGCACCCAGCGACTCATCGAGCTGGATCTCCAACTGCTCGCGCAGATGCCGCGCTAGCATGGGGGCGCCGCCGCCGCTGGAGATCGCGATCTGCACCGGCCCGCGCTCGATGCGCGACGGCACCTGGAAGCTCGACTGCCCGGCGTCGTCGACCACGTTGACCCACACCCGCCGCGCCTCACCGGCCTCGGCGACCGCGCGATTGGTCGCGACGCTGTCGGTGGCGGCGATCGCCAGCCAGGCCTCGTTCAACCAATTCGGGTCGAAACGGCCGCGGCGGTGCTCGATGCGGCGCTCGTCCGCCAGCTGCCTGAGCGAGGCCTCCAGCGCGGGCGCCCCGACGATCACGCGCGCGCCGGCCTCCAGCAACGCGGCAACCTTGCGCCGCGCGACCGTGCCACCGCCGACCACCAGCACGCAGCGGCCGCGCAGGTCGGCGAACAGCGGGAACAGACGGGAGGG
The DNA here is from genome assembly GCA_019348095.1 of Pseudomonadota bacterium. GTDB lineage: Bacteria > Pseudomonadota > Gammaproteobacteria > Xanthomonadales > Xanthomonadaceae > Novilysobacter_A. Next base: position 3,508 of record JAHWKC010000063.1, read on the forward strand.
GGAGGGAGCGGCGGTCATGGCGGCACTTCGCAAGGTGGTGCCGTGACGCTAGGCCTTGCGTGCGCCGAGCGGAAATAAGCAATCGACCGCCGGGCATGCCGGGCTGTCATAAGCGATGACGGAGATCGGCTGGACGCGGCCCGGAGCACCGGGTAGCTTCGATGGCATCGCCCCGGGGCTGCCCGGGCGCCCGTCCGGAAGCTGCGTCATGTACCTGCGTTGTCCACTGAAACGTTGTCACCCGCACGCCTGAACCGCGTCGCCCGACCTTTTCCGGACCGCATTCCATGACCTTGACCCAGCTGCGCTATCTCGTCGCCATCGCCGATTCGGGCCTCAACATCACCCTGGCCGCCGAACGGGTGCATGCGACCCAGCCGGGTTTGTCCAAGCAGCTCAAGCAGCTCGAGGACGAGCTCGGCTTCCAGCTGTTCGTGCGCAAGGGCCGCAGCCTGGAGGCGATCGCGCCGACCGGTCAGCGCGTGCTCGAGCATGCACGCCGCATCCTGGAGGAGGCCGCCAACATCCGCGCCTACGCCGCCAACGAACGTGGCGAAGCGGCCGGCCGGTTGATCATCGCCACCACCCACACCCAGGCGCGGCACGTGCTGCCAGGCGCGATCGCCGCGATCAAGCGCCGGTTCCCGCAGGTCAGCGTGCACCTGGAGCCGGTGGCCGACGGCGAGGTGCTGGAGCAACTGGCGCATGGCGCCGCCGACGTGGCGGTGCTGAGCACCGCCGGCCAGGTCCCCGATGGCGGGATCGCGGTGCCACTGTTCCGCTGGCGACGGCAGGTGCTGGTGCCCGGCGGCCACCCGCTGGGCAGCCTCGCGCACCCGCCGAGCCTGGCCGACCTGGCGCTTTATCCGCTGGTCAGCTACGAGTCCTCGGTCCGTCCGGAATCATCGTTGCGCCGCGCCTTCGCCGCAGCCGGGCTGGAGCCGCAACTGGCGATGACCGCGCGCGATGCCGACCTGATCAAGACCTACGTCCGTGCCGGCCTCGGGGTGGGCCTGCTGGCCGAGATGGCAGTCGGTGCGCGCGAAGACGAGGACCTGCTGGCGCTGGCGGCGCCGGCCGAGCTGCCCGAGTGCATCAGCTGGGCGGTGCTGCCGCGGGCGCGGGTCTCGCGCGACTACGCGCTCGAGCTGATCCACGCACTGGCGCCGCAGCTCGATCTGCGCGACCTGCGGCGCGTGCTGGAAGGCAACCAGGAAGCCGACTGGGCGCTGCCGCCGAGCTGGGTGGAGTTGAGCCAGCCGATCACGCAGTGAGGGTTGCGCCCCTCTGCGAAAGCAGATGTGCCGCCACACGGATGCTGTCTGCCGTTGTAGGAGCGGCTTCAGCCGCGATCGGAAACCGGCGCCTGTCGACCGGCGCCAGATCGCGGCAGAAGCCGCTCCTACAGTGTCCGGGGCGCAAGGCCGCTCAGGCGGCGCGGTCGGCGTCGCTGTCGAAGTGCAGGCCGCATTCGCGCTGCAGGCCGAAGAACCGGGTGTCCTCGGCGCGCATGCCCGGCTCCAGCCGGCGGGTGGTGTGCACGTCGCCGATCGACACGTAACCCTCGTGCCACAGCGGGTGATACGGCAGGTCGTGCTGTTGCAGGTAGGTCCAGACGTCGCGGTCGGACCAGTCGGCCAGCGGGTGCAGCTTCCAGCGGCCATCGCGCAGCTCCAGCACGTCGATGTCGGCGCGGCTACGCGTCTGGCTGCGGCGCAGGCCGGCGATCCAGGTGCGCACGCCGAGCTCGCCAAGCGCGCGCTGCATCGGCTCGACCTTGCGCAAGCGGTTGTAGCGCTCCAGCCCTTCCACTCCGTCTTCCCACAGCCTGCCCATGCGCGCCTCCATCCAGGCCGGCCCGATCTGCGGCCGGTAGACCTTCAGGTTCAGGTCGAGGCGCTCGACGAGCTGGTCGATGAAGCGGTAGGTCTCGGGAAACAGGTAGCCGGTGTCGATCAGGATCACCGGGATGCCGGGTTGCTGCCGGGTGACCAGGTGCAGCGACACGGCCGCCTGCGCGCCGAAACTCGACGACAGCGCGTGCGTACCGGCGGTGTTCTCCAGCGCCCAGGCGACGCGCTCGGGCGCGCTGCGCCGGGCCAACCAGCCGTTGAGCTCGGCCAGCGCGCGGGGCGACTCGGCGGCGGTGATCGGGTCGGGAAGCGGCCCTCCGCTCGCGTTGCTTGTCGGTGGTCGACCGGGAGCGGCGGTCCGCTCTCCCTCATTCCTCGCTTCGGGCCACCCTCTCGCGCGAGCCGGAGAGCGATCAACGGTGCGGCCTTCGGCCGACTGGCTTTTCTCGGGGATCATGCGGATACCTCCGGAACGGCAGGGGCCTGGGCGAGCAGCGCTGCGCGCAGCAGGAAGTCGCCGAAGCCTTCGTCGGCCTGGCGTTCGGCTGCATACCGCGCCAGCAGGGGGGCGAGCGCCGCGAGGATCTCGGGCTCGGCGATGTTCTCGCGGTACAAGGTATTGAGCCGCTGGCCGCGGTGGTCGGCGCCCAGCATCAGGTTGTAGCGGCCGGGCGCCTTGCCGACCAGCGCGATCTCGCCCAGGTACGGCCGCGAGCAGCCGTTCGGGCAGCCGCTGACGCGCAGGTTGATCGGCGCGTCCTGCAGGCCGTGCTTTTGCAGCAGCGTTTCGAGCTTGCCGAGCAGCTCGGGCAGGTAGCGCTCGGCCTCGGCCATGGCCAGCCCGCAGGTCGGCAGCGCGACGCAGGCCAGCGCGTTGCGGCGCAGCGGCGATGCACTGCGGTAGCCGTCCAGTCCGTAGAGCGCGACCAGTGCGTCGACCACGTCGCGGCGCGCGGCGGGCACGCCGGCGATCACCAGGTTCTGGTTGGGCGTCATGCGGAACTCGGCGCCCTCATCGTGCTCGTGCAACACGCGCGCGATCTCGCGCAGGCCGCTGAGGTGGCGCACTCCCGGCCCCTCGGCCTGGGCGGTGTCGACGATGCGTCCGGCCGGGATGCGCAGCGTCAGGTGGCTGCGGCCATCGTCCCCCTCGACCCAGCCGAAGCGGTCGCCGTTGTGGTGGAACTCGAAGGCCCGCGCCGGCGCGAGCCGGAACCCGGCGCGGCGCTCGATCTCGATGGTGAATGCGTCCAGGCCGTGGTCGTCGATGGTGTACTTGAGCCGCGCGCGCTTGCGCACGTTGCGGTTGCCATGGTCGCGTTGCGCGGTCACCACCGCTTCGGCGACCGCGGTCACCTGCGCGGGGCTGACGAAGCCGATCACGTCGCCCAGCCGCGGGTAGGTCTCCGGGTCGCCGTGACTCGCGCCCATGCCGCCGCCGATGCTGACGTTGTAGCCGGCCAGCGCGCCGTTCACGATGACCGCGATGAAGCCCAGGTCCTGCGCGAATACGTCGACGTCGTTGTACGGCGGGATCGCGAAACCGATCTTGAACTTGCGCGGCAGGTAGGTCGCGCCGTAGATGGGCTCGTCGAACTGCGGACTGCCGGCGACCTGTTTTTCGTCGAGCCAGATCTCGTAGTACGCGCGGGTGCTCGGCAGCAGGTGCTCCGACAGCGCGGCCGCCTGCGCGTACACCGTCGCGTGGGCGCGCGACAGCAGTGGGTTGGCGGCGACCGCGACGTTGCGGTTGACGTCGCCGCAGGCGGCGAGCGTATCGATCAGCGCGGCGTTGATCGCCTGCATCGTCGACTTGAGCTCGGTCTTGATCACGCCGTGGAACTGGAACGCCTGCCGCGTGGTGATGCGCAGCCCGCGCTCGGCATAGGTGGTGGCGATCGCGTCGAGCTTGAGCCATTGCGCCGGGGTGATCACGCCGCCGGGCGTGCGGGTGCGGATCATGAAGCTGTAGGCCGGCTCGAGCTTGGCCAGCCGGCGCTCCTCGCGGATGTCGCGGTCGTCCTGCTGGTAGCTGCCGTGGTACTTGATCAGGGTCTGGTCGTCCTCGCGCAGCGCGCCGGTGACGGGGTCGGCGAGGCTCGCGAGCAGGCTGCCGCGCAAGCCGCGGCTAACGCGCTTGATCTCCTCGACCGCATTGGTTTTGCCGGTTTGTGCGCTCATCAGTAGACGTCCCGGGCGTAGCGGCCCTGCTGTTGCAGCGTGTTGATGTATGCCTCGGCGTCCTCGCGCGAGCGGCCGCCGTGCTCGGCCACCACGTCGATCAGGGCCGCATGCACGTCCTTGGCCATGCGGGTGGCATCGCCGCAGACGTAGAGGTGGGCGCCGCCTTCGAGCCAGTCGTAGAGCGCGCGGCCGTGCTCGCGCAGGCGGTGCTGCACGTAGACCTTCTCGGCCTGGTCGCGCGAGAACGCCAGATCCAGCCGCTGCAGCTGCCCCGAGCTGAGCGCCTGCTGCCACTCGGTCTGGTAGAGGAAGTCGCTGCGGAAGTGCGGGTTGCCGAACAGCAGCCAGTTGCGGCCGGTGGCGCCTGCCGTCATCGGCCGTGTCGCGGCGCGCTCCTGCACGAAGCCGCGGAAAGGTGCGACGCCGGTGCCGGGGCCGATCATGATCACGTCGCGCGCCGGATCGGCGGGCAGCCGGAAGCGCTCGTTGCGCTCGATGAACACCGGCAGCCGGTCGCCCTCTACGGTGCGGGCGAGGCAGTGCGAGGCGGTGCCCCAGCGCGTGTCGGCACCGCGCTGGTACTGCACGTGGGCGACGGTGAGGTGCGCTTCCTCGCCGACCAGCTTCTGGCTGGATGCGATCGAATACAGCCTGGGAGCCAACGGACGCAATGCGGCAACCAGTTCTTCGCCCGACCACTCGCCCCGATGCGCCTGCAGCAGATCGATCACCTGGTGCTCGCCGAGCAGCGCGCTGAACGCCGCCGCGTTGTCGGGCGCCAACAGGCGCTCGAGCGCGTCGCTGCCGGCGCGCGCGGCGTGCCTGGTGACGAACGGTCGCGACAGCCGGGTCAGCTCGCGCTTGCCGTGGAGCCACTCGCGCAGCGGCAGCTCGTGGCCGCCGTGCTCGATGCGCTGGTCGCCGTCCAACCGCAGCTCTTCAAGCACCGCCTCGACCAGCGCCGGCGGATTGCTCGGCCACACCCCGAGCGCATCGCCGGGTTCGTAGTTCAGGCCCGACTCCTCCAGCGACAGCTCCAGGTGGCGGATGTCGCGGTCGGACGATGACCGGTGGCCGCTGGCGGTGGTGATGCGCTGGTTGACCAGCACTTCGGCGGCGAACGGCTGGTGGCGGTCGTGCGCAGAGGCCGCCGCGGCGGCGAGCGGCCGCAACGGGGTGACCGTCGCCCGCGGCAGCTGTTGCGGGGATTGCAGTGGCTTCAGCGCGTCCTTCGCCGCGCCCAGCGCCTGTTCGAGCCAAGGCGTGGCGACGGTCTCGATGTCGAGATCGGCCTCGCCGCGCGCGAACAGCCGCGTCGCGCCGAGTGCGGCCAGGCGCTCGTCGAGCTGGCGGCCGACCACGCAGAACTGCGGATAACTCGAATCGCCCAGGCCTAGCACGGCGTAGCGGAGCTGCTTGAGCTCGGGCGCACGCTTGCCGGCGATGAACTCGAGCAGGCCGCGCGCATCGTCCGGCGGATCGCCGTCGCCCTGGGTGCTGATGACCACATACAGGTGGCGCTCGTTCTTGAGCTCGCGGGGCGGATAGGCGTCGGCGCGCAGCAGGCGCACTGCCAGCCCGGCGGCCTCGCTCTGCTGCGCGAGCTGTTCGGCCAGCCGTTTGGAGTTGCCGGTCTGGCTGCCGTAGACGATCGTCAGCGCCGGTGCATCCTGCGATCCGGCGGCCGGACTGGCGGCAGGCGCGGCCGGCAGCGGCTGCGCCCGTGCCAGGCCCGCGGCATAGCCCGACAGCCACCACAGCCCGGCGCCGTCCAGGCCCTCGGTCAGGCGCGACAGCAGGACGGTCTGGTCTTGGGTCAGCAAAGCCGGGGACAGCGGCGGCGTGGCAGGTACGGCGGAGGCGGGCATCGAGGCGCATCTGGTTTTGGTTCAACGCCAGACTAGGCAGCGGCCTGCGCACCGGGAAAGGATGGGTGGTTATGCGCTTATGCACTCCGCGCATTTCCGGTGCGGGCGGTGCGTTCCGATACTGCGGGCCAGCCACGGGCCGGTCGCCTGCGCCAGCCCGGCAGGCGTTGAGCATTGCGCCGGGTTTTGCGTCAGGATTCCGCTTCGCGCCATCCACTTTGCTCCATTCATTTTTGAACCCACGGTTGTCATCGATGCCCCTGCCGTCCCCGCACCCGCTCGGCCACCTTGACCGTCTCGAAGCCGAGAGCATCCACGTCCTGCGCGAAGTCGCGGCGGGGTTCCGCAATCCGGTGATGCTGTACTCGGTCGGCAAGGACAGCTCGGTGCTGCTGCACCTGCTGCTCAAGGCGTTCCACCCGGCGCGGCCGCCGATCCCGCTGCTGCACGTCGACACCGGCTGGAAGTTTGCCGAGATGATCGCCTTCCGCGACCGCCGCGCCGCCGAGACCGGCATCGACCTGCGCGTGCACATCAACCGCGACGGCCTCGCCCAGGGCATCGGCCCGATCAGCCACGGTGCCAGCGTGCACACCGACGTGATGAAGACCCAGGCGCTCAAGCAGGCGCTGTCGCAGCACCGCTTCGACGCGGCCTTCGGTGGGGCGCGACGCGACGAGGAGAAGTCGCGGGCCAAGGAGCGCGTGTTCAGCTTCCGGGACCAGCACCAGCGCTGGGATCCCAAGAACCAGCGTCCGGAACTGTGGACTCACTACAACGGCCGCGTGAACCGGGGTGAATCGATCCGGGTCTTCCCCCTGTCGAACTGGACCGAACTCGATGTCTGGCAGTACATCTACCTGGAACAGATCCCGATCGTGCCCCTGTACTACTCCGCGCCGCGGCCGGTCGTCGAGCGCGACGGTGTGACCATCATGGTCGATGACG
>JAHWKC010000064.1 GCA_019348095.1 Pseudomonadota bacterium
GTCGGCGACTTCGTGCTCCAGCACCTCGACCGCGTCGTGGTGGTAGATGCGGACGTGGCGGGCGTCGTCCTCGGCCAGCGCGTTCAGCAGCCGGCCGACGCCGGGGGCGTGCACCTCGATGCCGATCAGGTCGCGGTCTGTGTCGTGCCGGGCGGCGAAGCGCAGCGCCTCGCCATTGCCGAAACCGATCTCCAGCACGCGCTTGGCGTCGCGCCCGAACACCGCGTCGAAGTCGCGGGCCTCACCCGTAAAATCAAGGCCGAAGCGCGGCCACTGCTGCTCGAACGCGCGCTGCTGGGCCGGACTGAAGCGGCCCTGGCGCAGCACGAAGCTGCGGACCTGGCGGTGGCCTTCGGTGACGGTGAACGGTTTTGGCGGGGACTTGGCGCCGTCGCTGGAGAACGGGTCTGTCATGCGTGCAGCCATAGGGCGGGTTTCAACCCGCTGCTTCTTGACCCGTTGCGGCATGGCTCGGCATGGCGGTGGCGGGTTGAAACCCGCCCTACGGAGGGGCTCGTGATCACCCGATCAACCCATCCACCGGACTGGACGCACTGGCGAAGCGCTTGCGCGGGATGCGCCCGGCGCTGAACGCCGCGCGTCCGGCCTCGACCGCGAGCCTCATCGCATGCGCCATCAGCACCGGGTCCCTGGCGCCGGCGATCGCGGTATTCATCAGCACCCCGTCGCAGCCCAGCTCCATCGCGATCGCCGCGTCCGAGGCGGTGCCGACCCCGGCATCGACGATGATCGGCACCTTGGCGTTCTCGACGATCTCGATCAGGTTCCACTTGTTCTGGATGCCCAGGCCCGAACCGATCGGCGCGGCCAGCGGCATCACCGCCACGCAGCCGATCTGCTCCAGCCGGCGCGCCAGCAGCGGGTCATCGGAGGTATAGACCATCACCTCGAAGCCTTCCTTGACCAGCGTCTCGGCCGCGGCCAGGGTCTGCACCACGTCGGGGAACAGCGTGCGCGCATCGCCGAGCACCTCCAGCTTGACCAGGCTGCGGCCGTCGAGCAGTTCGCGCGCCAGGCGGCAGGTGCGCACCGCATCGTCGGCGGTGTAGCAGCCGGCGGTGTTGGGCAGGATCGTGTACCTGTCCGGCGGCAGCACGTCCAGCAGGTTCGGCTCGCCCGGATTCTGGCCGATGTTGCTGCGGCGGATTGCGACGGTGACGATTTCGGCGCCGGCCGCCTCGGTGGCCAGGCGGGTCTGCTCCGGACCGGTGAACTTGCCGGTGCCGGTGAGCAGCCGCGAGCGGTAGTGCCGGCCGGCGATGACCAGCGGAGTGTCGGCGGCGAGGGGAGCGGGTGGGGTGGGACTATCGGGGGAGGCATGCACGGTCATGGCGGGATTATCGCATCCGTGCGGCGCGTGGTCCCGCGCCGTCTGCGTCCTCGCCGGACACCGCGCCCGGTTGGCCGGCGCCACGGAATCTTCGCGCCGGTCGGCTAGGCTTTGCCGATGAACGCCACTTCGCCCCCCGCCCCCGGCCACGCCCAGCGACCGGCCTCACTGCCACCGGTGCAGCTGCGCCCGCTCGAGCGCAGCGACCTGCACTTCGTCCACCTGCTCAACAACAACCGCGCCGTGATGGGCTACTGGTTCGAGGAGCCGTACGAATCATTCGTTGAGCTTGAGGAGCTCTACCGCAAGCACATCCACGACCAGTCCGAGCGGCGCTTCATCATCGAGAGCGCCGAGCAAGGGCACGAGCACCAGCGCGTGGGCCTGGTCGAGCTGGTCGAGATCGACCACCTGCACCGGCGCGCCGAGTTCCTGATCATGGTCTCGCCCGAGCAGCAGGGCCGCGGCTTCGCCACCGCCGCCACGCATAGCGCGATCAACTACGCGTTCCGGGTGCTGAACCTCTACAAGCTCTACCTGCTGGTCGATGTCGACAACGCCCGCGCGATCCGCATCTACGAGGGCGCCGGGTTCAAGCGCGAAGGCGTGCTGGTGGACGAATATTTCAGCGACGGCCGCTACCGCAGCGTGATCCGCATGTGCGTGTTCCAGCACGAGGCGTTGGGGCGCGACGAAGAGCGCCGCGACGCCTAGTGGAGCGTCAGCAGTGACGGGTGAATGGCCGAGAGTGCTCGTGCCGCGCTTCGTGTTCCCGGTTCACCCATCGCCGTTCACCGCTTCGCGCACCGGCACCGGCACGTTGCACAGGTCGATGTGCCCGGCCGGCACCTTGTACCAGTCGTCGCGGCGGTTGCGGCGGGCTTCGATGAGTTCGTCGAACAGCGGCGTGTCGGTACGCAGCACTTCCAGTGCGCTGCGCTCGCTCTCGGGCACCTCGGAGGCCAGGCGGATGGCGCGGATCGGGGTGCGCTGCGCCGGGTCTTCATAGAACCCCAGCGGCCCGGTGCCGCGCGGCAGCACCGACAGGCGCTCGATGCCGTCGATCACGCGGCCGACCAGGGTGATGTTGAGGTCGAGCTGGCGCGGCGACTGGCCGATGACGACGTAGAGCTCGGTGCCGTTGCTGGAGTCGGCGGCGATGTCGCGGCCGGCACCCACCATGCCGTAGCAGTGCGCAAGCCAGGCGGTCCCCGCACGCGGATGGCGCGCGGCCGGGAAGCCGTCGACAAAGCCCACCTCCGGTGCCCAGCCGTCGGCGTCGGGCAGGCGGTGGAAGTCCAGCCCGTCACTGGATCGCGCGAATTCGGCCGGCAGCTCGGCCCGGGCGCTGCCCAGCGGCTTGCGCGCGGACTCCTCCTGCGCCGGATCGCCCCACTGCACGACGAAGTTGTCCTGCGAGCGGTTGATGCTCATGCCGTCCCAGTAACCCTCGCGCGCCAGGGTGCGGATGTTGCCGACGTGCTCGGGGGCGAAGTCCGGCGCCAGCTCGATCACCACGCGGCCGCTGTCGAGTTCCAGGTACAGCGTGTCGGCAGGATCGGGCGCGCGCCAGTCGGTCGGTCTGGACGCCTCGAGGATCTCCTGCATCGAGCGCGCCTGCACCGGCGCCGTGCTGCCGGCCGCGCTTTGGGCGGCATCGGCCGGGCCCGTGGCTTCCTGGGTGCTGGCGCAGCCGGGCAGCAGCATGAACGGCATCATCATCGAGACCAGCAGGGCGGACGGCAGCAGCGATGGCTGGGACATTGAGGGGCGCTCCACGAGAGGTGCGCCCGATTGTGCCCAGCGCCGGCCGCCACGGCCAGCGGCCGCCGGTCAGTGGTGCTTGCGATCGTCGCGACCGGAGCCGGACTTTTTGCCGCCGCCGTCCTGCTTGTTGACCGTCGCCCAGGCGATGCGCTCGGCATCGTCCTTGGAGCGGCCCTGCTCGAGTTCGCTGTCCTCGATGTGCTCGGCCTTGCGCTTCTGCTTGTCGGTGTAGGCGGACTTTTCTCGCCACGGGGCATGAGGGCTCCTCCAGGCGTCGCCAAGTGGGGGGCGGCGCAGGATCTTATTAACGCGCAGCGGGTTAAGCCGACGGCAAGAGCCGCGGGGCCGACTATGCGTAAAGGCCGGGGCGGGGTCGGCGGTCGGGTACAATGCCGCGCGGTCGCCGTGCGGCTTGCTGCCGCCATTCATCTTTTCCGGTTCCGATCTCCCGTGTCCACGCCACCCTAGCGTCGCTTCATCACTGCGCGCGTGCCTCGATCGAGGCGCGGGGTCTTGTATGGCTTTTTTCGCCTGGTCTCTCGCCGGGCGTCGGGAAATTTCTTTTTGGACATCACATCTCATCTGCGCCGCGACTGGCTCGGAAACATCCGCGGCGACCTGCTCGCCGGCCTCGTCGTCGCCCTGGCGCTGATTCCGGAGGCGATCGCGTTCTCGATCATCGCCGGGGTCGATCCCAAGGTCGGCCTGTACGCCTCGTTCTGCATCGCGGTGGTCATCGCCTTCACTGGCGGCCGGCCGGGCATGATTTCGGCGGCCACCGGCGCGATGGCGCTGCTGATGGTCACGCTGGTGCGCGACCACGGATTGCAGTACCTGCTCGCCGCGACCCTGCTGACCGGCGTGCTGCAGATCCTCGCCGGGGTGTTCAAGCTCGCCACGCTGATGCGCTTCGTCTCGCGTTCGGTCATCACCGGCTTCGTGAACGCCCTGGCGATACTGATTTTCATGGCGCAGTTGCCGGAACTGACCGGGATGCCCTGGACGGTGTACGCGATGACCGCCGCCGGGCTCGGCATCATCTATCTGTTCCCCTACCTGACCCGCACGATTCCCTCGCCGCTGGTCGCGATCGTGGTGCTGACCGCGCTCGCCCTGCTGCTCAACCTCGACATCCGCACGGTCGGCGACATGGGCGAGCTGCCCGACAGCCTGCCGGTGTTCCTGCTGCCGGACGTGCCGCTTAACCTGGAGACCCTGTGGATCATCCTGCCGGTGGCCGCGACGCTGGCGGTGGTGGGCCTGCTGGAGTCGCAACTGACCGCGCAGATCGTCGATGACCTCACCGATACGCCCAGTGACAAGCACCGCGAGTCGACCGGCCAGGGCATCGCCAACATCGCCTCGGGCCTGGTCGGCGGCATGGCCGGCTGCGCGATGATCGGGCAGTCGGTGATCAACGTGAAGTCCGGCGGCCGCGGGCGGCTGTCGACGCTGGTGGCGGGTGTGGTGCTGCTGATCCTGGTGGTGTTCGCCGCCGAGTGGGTCAGGGTGATCCCGATGGCGGCGCTGGTGGCCGTGATGATCATGGTCGCGATCGGCACCTTCAGCTGGGCCTCGGTGCGCGACCTGCGCACCCACCCGAAGTCATCGAGCATGGTGATGATCGCCACGGTCATCGTCACCGTGTTCACTCACGACCTGGCCAAGGGCGTGCTGACCGGCGTGCTGCTGTCGGCGCTGTTCTTCGCGCGTAAGGTCGGGCGCGTGCTGCACGTGGGCTCGGTCGCCGCGCAGGACGGTGCGGCGCGGCACTACACGGTCATCGGACAGGTGTTCTTCGCCTCGGCCGAGAGCTTCATTGCCGCGTTCGACTTCAAGGAGGTGCTGCAGCGGGTGCGGATCGATGTCAGCCGCGCGCACTTCTGGGACCTGAGCGCGGTCGGCGCACTGGACAAGGTGGTGTTGAAATTCCGCCGCGAGGGCACCGAAGTCGAGCTGGTCGGCATGGACGAGGCGAGCGCAACCCTGGTCGACCGGCTCGGCGTGCACGACAAACCCGATGCGGTCGAACGCCTGTCCGGGCACTGAGGCTTGAGGAGCAATGCGATGAATACATCCCTGATCCACACCGAAGGCCGCGTGCTGGCCGCCGTCGATCGCTCGATCTACACCGAGAGCGTGGCCTGCCACGCTGCATGGGCGGCTTCGCGGCTGGGCGCGCCGCTGCAGTTCGTGCATGTGCTGGACCGTCATCCGGAAACCACGCCGACCGCGGACTACAGCGGCAACCTCAAGCTCGGCGAGAAGGAGGAGCTGCTGCACGAACTGGCCGGCCTGGACGAGCGCCGCAGCACCATCGCGCAGGAGCAGGGGCGCTTGCTGCTGCGGGAGGTCAAACGCATTGCCGCAGAGGCCGGCGCGACCGAGATCGACGCGCGCCAGCGCCACGGCGGGCTGGTCGACACGCTGACCGAACTTGAGGCCGACGTGCGGCTGTTCGTGCTCGGCAAGCGCGGCGAACACGCGGACTTTGCGAAAGGGCACCTGGGCGGCAATCTGGAGCGCACGGTGCGCGCGGTGCACCGGCCGCTGCTGGTGGTCTCGCGCGCGTTCAAACCGATCGAGCGCGTGCTGATCGCGTTCGACGGCAGCGCGACCACGCGCAAGGGCGTGGAGATGGTCGCCGCCAGTCCCCTGTTCCGCGGGCTGCAGGTGCACCTGGTGATGGTCGGTGGCGATAGCGCCCAGGCCAACGCCCAGCTGCAGGAAGCCGAGGGCGTCCTGTCGCAGGCGGGATTCGAGGTTTGCAGCGCGCTGATCGCCGGCGAGCCGGAAAGCGTGATCGGCGCCTACGTGCGCGAGCACGCGATCGGCGTGCTGGTCATGGGCGCCTACGGCCACTCGCGCATCCGCCAGCTGATCGTCGGCAGCACCACCACCGCGATGCTGCGCGAGTGCCAGATTCCGGTGTTGCTGTTGCGCTGACTTTATCGATCCGCTGCAGGAGCGGCTTCAGCCGCGAGCTGTTGGCCTCGTCGGCTAGGAGTCAAAGCACTGACGCGGATCAAGGCAAAAAAAGGCGGATCAGAGCGGAGAAATATCCAAAAAAAGCTCTACGCGCTCTGATCCGTACCTTTTTAGCTCTGATCCGTGTCGAGGACTTTTCGCCACACCGCAGCCTGATCGCGGCTAAAGCCGCTCCTACAGGGTAGGAGCCGCGCGGCGAGAGCTTCCGGGCGGAGGGCAGGTGCGACGCTTCAGTCGGCGTAGCGCGCGATGAAGTCGCGCACCTGCGGGTACACCTGCTCGCGCCAGCGGCGGCCGCTGAAGATGCCGTAGTGCCCGGCGCCGTCGACCTCCAGGTGCTGCTGGTCCTGCTCGGGGATGCCGGTGCACAGCTTGTGCGCGGCGCGGGTCTGGCCCTGGCCGGAGATGTCGTCGAGTTCGCCCTCGATGGTCAGCAGCGCGGTGCCCTTGATCGCACCGGGGTCGACCCGCTCGCCGTCTATCTCCCACAGGCCCCGCGGCAGCAGGTGCTGCTGGAACACCACGCGGATCGTGTCGAGGTAGTACTCGGCCGGCATGTCGAGCACGGCGTTGTATTCGTCGTAGAACCGGCGGTGCGACTCGGCGTCTTCCAGGTCGCCCTTCAGCAGGTCCTGATAGAAGTCCCAGTGCGATTGCGCATGGCGCTCAGGGTTCATCGCCATGAAGCCGCCGTGCTGCAGGAAGCCCGGGTACACCCGGCGGCCATGGCCGGGATAGTTCGCCGGCACGTGGTGGATGACGTTGTGCTCGAACCACCACAGCGGCCGCTGCACCGCCAGGTCGTTGACCTGCGTGGGGCTTTCGCGGGTGTCGATCGGCCCGCCCATCATCACCAGCGAGCGCGGCGTGGGCTCGCCACGCGCGGCCATCAACGATACCGCCGCGAGCACCGGCACGGTCGGCTGGCACACGCTGATCACGTGCAGGTTTTCGGCACCGATGGCGCGGATGAATTCCTGGATGTAACCGACGTAGTCGTCCAGCGAGAACGTGCCGTCGCTGGCCGGCACCATGCGTGCGTCGGTCCAGTCGGTGATGTAGACCTTGTGGTCGCGCAGCAGGGTACGCACGGTGTCGCGCAGCAGGGTGCTGTGGTGGCCCGACAGCGGTGCGACCACCAGCACCGGCGGATCATCCTTGAGCTCGGCGATGTTGCCGGCATCGTCGGCATAGCGCTTGAAGCGCAGCAGGCGGCAGAACGGCTTGCGCAGCATCTCGCGTTCGATCACCGGGTAGACCTGGCCGTCGATGTCGAGCGAGTGGATGCCGAACTCGGGCTTTTCGTAGTCCTTGCCGATGCGGTACATCAGCTCGTAGCCGGCGGCCAGGCGCGAGGCCCCGGGCAGGGTCGACAGCCAACTGCCGGAGGCGCCGAACATCTTGGCGCTGGCGTCGGCCCAGTAGGTGATCGGTGCCATCCATGCGCGGCCGAGTTCGTGCATCTGGTAGAGCATCATTCCCCGTTCCCCTGTTGACGGATCATGTTGCGGTGCAGCGTAGCGGATCGGGATGGCCGAAACGTGAACCCGATCGGCTTTTATCGAAACGGCTCTCCGCCGCGCTCTTTGCACCGTCTCCGTGCTCGTGAGATCGGGATCGGGAGCGCTCCTGCAATCGGATGGGGGCGAGGCTTTTTTTGCGATCGGAACGAAAGCCTCGCGGCTAAGAGCCGCTCCTACAAAGGCGACGTGCTGTTGTAGGAGCGGGCCATGCCCGCGACCGGCAGCCGTAGTCGAGCGATCGCGCCCATGAGGCGCTCCTACAAGCCGCCGGGCATTTCCAATGCGGCGGCGCTTTCGCGCAGGGCCGGCGCCAGCCACAGGTGCGAGCCCAGCGGCGTCAGGCCAATGGCCTCGAAGCGCTGCCGGTAGAAGTGCGCCGGGCGGCGTTTGAAGCCTTGGGTGTCGCCGTCGATGCCGTCCTCGCGCGTGAACGTTTCCAGGAACGCGACCCCGCCGCACAGCTCGGCCAGCGCCGCCAGGCCGCGGTCCAGTTCACGCGTTTGGAGGTAATGCAGCACGTCGCTGCAGATCAGCAGGTCGGCCGGCGGGCACGGCCGCAGGTGCTGGAAGTCGCCGAAACGTGCGTAGTGCAGGTTGCGGCGCGCACCGAAGCGGCCGATCGCGTACTGGCTGCTGTCGAATCCCAGGTACTGCGCCTTCGGCCGCAGTTTCAGCAGCGGCGCGCGCCACGCGCCTTCGCCGCAACCGATGTCGAGCACGCTGCGCAGTGGTCGCTCCAGGTGGTACTCGGCGGTGGCGACCGCCAGTGCGACCTTGCGCGACAGCCGTGCGCGGCCGCCGATTGCCTGCGCCTTCAGCGCGGGATCGCGATACCAGCGTTCGAAGTAGGTGGCGTCGTAGGGTTTGGTCATTGAGGGGTAAGCAGAAACCGCAAAACGGGAAACGGAAAGCGGAAAACGGGAAAGCCCCGGACCCGAGGCCGACCGTCCACCATGCGATGCTATCGCGCCATTGCTGCCGAATTGTCCGAGGAACCTGCCGAATGAACGCTTACGTCTGGACCATCACCCTGCACCTGGTGTTCGTGATCGGCGGGCTGGCGGCGGCGTTCTACCTGCCGCGCATCCTGGTCAATCTGGCCGAGGCCGGCGAGGAGCCGGCGGTGCGGGCACGGCTGGTGCTGATGGGGCGGCGGCTGTATCGCTTCGGCCACTTGATGTTCGGCCTGGCAATCGCGCTCGGGCTGGTGCTGTGGCTGCATTTCGGCGTGGTCGGCGGCTGGCTGCACGCCAAGCTGGCGCTGGTGGTGCTGCTGCTGGCTCACTACGTCGTCGCCGGACGCTGGTTGAAAGGCGTGGACGCCGGACGCGCACTGCCGTCGGCCAAGGCGCTGCGCTGGTTCAACGAACTGCCGGTGCTGCTGCTGGTGGCGATCGTGTGGCTGGTGCTGGGCAAGCCGTTCTGACGCATCGTCCCCTCCTTGGCTCGACGGCGGAGCGTTGCTTGGCTCCGGAGATGCCAGTGAGCGAAGAGCGAAGAACAAAAGCCAGAGCAAATCTCCCCGGGCCCCTCTTTTCCAAAGAGGGGGACCAGCAGCTTTATCGTGCTGTCAGTCGGCGATGAACTCGGCCGGGACCGGCAGCTCCACCGGCACGCCGTTCGCGTCGCACAGGTCCCTGGCGCATAGCGTCTGGCGCAGGTGCGGGGTCGCCTGCAGCATGAAATGGAATACCGCGTTCTGCTCGACGCTGCCACGCACCGCGTCGCTGCCGGGGCCGCGCGCCCAGATGCCGACGTCGTCGCCACCGTGCGATTCGCTGGCCAGCGGCACCAGCGCTTCCTGCAGGTAGTCCGGGTGTTGGGTGTCGACCTCGCGCAGGTCGGGACGCCCGGTCGGGCCGGGAGCGGGGTCGACGTGGCCGGGGCCATTGCCGTAGCTCAGCGTGGTGTAGGGCAGGCCGTCCGCGTCCCGGGTCAGCTTGGCCTCCGCGCCGGGCCGGGCGGGGGCTTCGCGCACCAGGCCGAGGATCGGGTTGCCGCGTTGCGGATAGCCGGCGAAGCCCAGGGTGTGCGAATGGTCGGCGGTGACCACGATCAGGGTGTCGTCGGCGGAGGTCAGCTGGTTGGCGGCCGCCACCGCGTCGCTCATCGCGATCGTGTCGTCCAGCGCCCGGTAGGCGTTGCCGGCGTGGTGGGCATGATCGATGCGGCCGGCTTCGACCAGCAACAGGTAGCCGTCGGCATCGCGCTGCAGGCGCTCGATCGCGGCGCGGGTCATCTCCGCCAGGCTCGGTTCGCCGGCCGCGTCGCGCCGGCGGTCGTGCTCGTACTGCATGTGCGAGGGCTCGAACAGCCCCAGTAGTGGCGCATCGAGCGGCGCCTCGGCCAGCTGCGCGGCGTTCCACACGTAGGCACCGCCGGGGTGGGCCTGCCGCCACTGGGCCAGCAGGTCGCGGCCGTCGCGGCGGCGACCGGTCAGGGCGGGATATTCGGGATCGGCCTGGGCGGCGGTCATGAAGTTGCTCCGGCCGCCGCCGAGCAGCACCTCCGGCCCGTGCCCGAACGGAGTCTCGATGAGCTGGCGGGCGATGTCGATGCAGCCGGCGCGCCTGGCCGCGGCCGGCAGGTCGGCGTCGCTTTCCCAGCCGCGG
>JAHWKC010000065.1 GCA_019348095.1 Pseudomonadota bacterium
CGTGCGCGGAGGAGCGGGCGGCCGCGGGCACCACCAAGGCCTGCTCGCCCGTGACCCTCGGGCTGGATCTCCAGGGCGGCATGCACCTGGTGCTCGAGGTCGAGGACAGCGAAGGGACCATGACGCCGGAGAGCCGCGCGGACGCCACGGACCGCGCCCTCCGGATCATCCGCAGCCGCATCGCCCAGTTCGGCGTGGAGGAGCCGCTGATCCAGAAGGTCGGCGACGACTACGGTCGCCGCCACAGCTTCAACACCGCGATCGCGGCGCTGATGGAACTGCTCAACCATGTCTCCAGGTTCGATGACATGAGCGACGCGGGCCGCGCGTTGCGGCACGAGGCGCTGGAGGCGATGGTGTTGCTGCTCAACCCCGTCACCCCGCACGTGAGCCATGCGCTGTGGCAGGCACTGGGCCACGCGGAGACGCTGATCGAGGACGTGCCGTTCCCGCAGGCCGACCCGGCCGCGCTGGTGCGCGATGCGCTCACTTTGGCGGTACAGGTCAACGGCAAGTTGCGCGGCACGATCGAGGTGCCGGTCAACGTCGACAAGGCCGAGGCCGAACGCCTGGCGCTGGCCGAGCCCCACGTGGCCAGGTTCATCGGCGAGCAGCCGGTGCACAAGGTGATCGTGGTGCCGGGCAAGATCGTGAACATCGTGATCGCCGGTTGAACCCGGCGCTTGCCGGCCTGCCGGCCCTCCTCCAGACTCCCCGCATGGTTGCTCGCCGCATGATGTCTCGTCTCGTTCCCCGCACCCGCGTGCTGGCGCTCGCACTGATGCTCGCCTCGGTGCTTTCCGCCTGCGGCTTCAGCTTGCGTGACTCGCTGGTGCTGCCGCCCGACCTGGGACCTGTGCAGGTGGTCTCGGTCGACCGCTACAGCCCGCTGGCCGATTCCCTGGCTCAGTCGCTGACCCGCGCCGGCGCAGAGCCGGCCACCTCGCGGACGGAAAACCCGGCGGTGCTGGAAGTGCTGGCCGAGGAGTGGGGCGATACCCCGATCAGCGTCGACTCCTTCGGCCGTGCGCAGGAGTTCAGCCTGCGCTACGCGGTGATCTTCGAGTTGCGCAAGGCCGATGGTTCGATGCTGGTCCCGCGCCAGACCATCGAGCTATCGCGCGACTACATTCGGGTGCCGACGCAAGCCCAAGGCGCCGAAGGCGAGCGCGACATCCTGGTGCGGGAACTGCAGCGGGAAATGGCGGCCTCGGTCCTGCGCCGGATCGATGCGGTGGTCCAGCGCGGTGAGCTGCTCGTGGACGGGCAGGCGTCCGCCGGTTCCACGGCGCCGCTCGACGCGGATGCCGCTGTCGAAGTCGATGCCGATACCGGGGGCGACGCAGACGTCGAGGCCGACGAAGCGGCCGTGGACGGCGGCGGCGACGGCCCTGTGCAAGTCCCGCATTCCTGAGCATGGACCTCAAGCCGGAGCAGCTGGTCACCCGACTTGGCTCCGAAGCGCTGCGTCCGGCCTATCTGATTGCCGGTCCGGAGACCCTGCGCGTGCTCGAGGCGGCCGACGCGGTGCGTGCTGCCGCGCGCGCGCAGGGGATCTCCGAGCGTGAGGTGTTCGAGGCCGAAGGCAACCCGCGTGAGCCCGACTGGAACGCCTTGCAGGCGAGTTTCCGGGCGCCGAGCCTGTTTGCCAGCCGCCGCCTGCTGGAAGTGCGCCTGCCGACCGGCAAGCCGGGCAAGGAGGGCGCAAAGCTGATCACCGAGTTCTGCGAGGCGCCGCCCGCGGACGTGGTGCTGCTGATCACCGCCGGCGAATGGAGCGCAAAGCAGCACGGCGGCAAGTGGAGCGAGGCGATCGGGCGCGTCGGCCATGTCGCGGTGGCCTGGGCGATCAAGCCGCACGAGCTGCCCGACTGGATCGAGCGGCGCCTGCGCGGGCATGGGCTGCGGGCCGATCGCAGCGGGGTGCAGCGCCTGGCGGACCGGGTCGAGGGCAACCTGCTGGCGGCCGCGCAGGAGATCGACAAGCTCGCGCTGCTGTCCGGCGGCGCCCCCGCCGAGCACGGCTCCGGAACCGACACTCCCGCGAACGGCAGCCCCGCGAGCGGCAGCCGCGATGACCGGATACTCGATGCCGACCGCATCGACGCGCTGGTCGCCGATGCCGCGCGCTTCGACGTGTTCCGGGTGATCGATGCGGCGATGAACGGCCAGGCCGCGCAGGTCTCGCGCATGCTCGCCGGCCTGCGCGCCGAGGGCGAGGCCGTGCCCGCGCTGCTGGGCATGGTGGTGATGGAGCTGCAGCGCGGCGCCGCACTGGCGCGCATCCAGGCGAGCGGCGGCAACCTCTCGGCCGGCTTCAAGGCACAGCGCATCTGGGACTCCAAACAGCCGATGTACCGCCGCGCGCTGCAGCGGCACGAGCACGATCCGCGACGCTGGGACCTGTTCGTGGCCCAGGTCGGGCGCGTGGATCGGATGGCCAAGGGACGCGAGGCCGGCGATCCCTGGCGCGCGCTGGAACGGCTGCTGCTGGCGCTGGCCGAGCCGCGCGCGGCGCGCCTGCTCGCCGGCACGCTGGCAGCCCCGCGCTGAGGCATTGCGAAGGCGTATGGACCTGCTGGTATTCCAGGGCGGCACCTTCGATCCGGTGCACGAGGGCCACCTCGGCATCGCGCGGGCGGCGCGCGACGCGCTCGACGCCGAGATCCGGCTGATGCCCGCGGCAGACCCGCCGCACCGGCCCGCGCCCGGCGCCGCCGCGGTGCATCGCGCGCGCATGCTGGACCTCGCGGTCGCGGGGGAGCGGCGGCTCAAGGTCGACCGCCGCGAATTGCGGCGCACGGGCCGCTCCTATTCGGTCGAGACCTTGCGCGAGATACGCGGCGAGACCGGCGAGGCGCAGCCGCTCGCGCTGCTGCTGGGCGCTGACAGTTTTCTCGGCCTGCCACAGTGGCATTGCTGGCAGGCGCTGTTCGAACTGGCGCACTTCGTGGTGGCCGACCGCCCCGGCGCCTCGCTCGAGCAGGACCTGCCCGAGCCCTTGGCCGCGGCCATCCACGGGCGCCGCTGCGATTCAGCCGCCGGGCTGCACGCAGCGCCGGCCGGCCGCCTGCTGCGCCTGCACCAGCCGCTGCAGGTGCAGTCGGCAACCGCAGTGCGCCGGGGCATCGCCAGCGGCGATGCAGGTTGGCGCGACCTGGTGCCGGCTGCGGTGGCCGGCTACATCGATCGTCACGGGCTGTATCGCACGCCGGAGGACGATAGCGTGGCGGAGCTGCCCGACAATCCGGGCCTGCCACCGGCTTCGCTATAATCGCCTGCAGGATTCACGCCCAGGCTGTCGCCTCGGAAGGTCCAGGCCTTCAACATTCCCATTCCCCAGAGTCGATTCCGTTTTGTCCAGCCAAGCCCACGTCATCAAGACCCGTCTACCCAATCCCCCGCCGTCGATCGATGCGTTGCTGAAGACCGTGCATGACGCGGTCGGGGAGCTGAAAGCCAAGGATGTCGTCGAGATCGACGTGCGCGGCAAGAGCAGCGTCACCGACTACATGGTCGTCGTCTCGGGCACCTCGACCCGCCACGTCAAATCGATCGCCGACGAGGTGATCAAGTTCGCCAAGAACCTCGACGTCATGCCGCTGGGCGTGGAGGGCGAGCGCGAAGCCGAGTGGGTGCTGGTCGACCTGGGCGACGTGGTGGTCCACGTGATGTTGCCGCGGGTGCGCGAGTTCTATGCGCTGGAGCGGCTGTGGACGGTCGGCGACGAGCCGCCGGAGGATGAGGACGCGCTCGAGGACGACCAGGACGATGCCGGCAGCGACTATCGGTAGTGGCTTCTGAGGCCTGCGGATCTACAGAAGGCGCCCACGGGCGCCTTCTTTCTGGGCGGGCGTTACCATCGGGTCGATGAAAGCGAAACTGATCGCCGTGGGCGAACGCGCGCCGCGCTGGGTCGCCGAGGGTTTCGGCGAATACCAAAAGCGGCTCTCGCACTGGTTGCCGCTGGACCTGGTGGAAGTCGAGCCCGGCGTTCGCGGCAAGGGCCGCGACGCGGTGCGGGCGACGCAGGACGAGGGCGCCCGGGTGCTGGCGGCGATACCGAAGCAGGCCTGGGTGGTCGCACTGGACGGGGGCGGGCGCAGATGGTCCTCGGAGGAGTTGGCGCAACGGCTGGAGCACTGGCGTGGCCAGGGGCGCGACCTGGCGTTCCTGATCGGCGGCCCGGAAGGGCATGCGCCGGAGGTGCTCACGCGTGCCGAGGAGTCCTGGTCGCTGGGGCCGCTGACCCTGCCGCACATGCTGGTGCGGCTGGTGGCCGCCGAGCAGCTCTACCGGGCCGCGGCGTTGCTGGCGAACCATCCCTACCACCGCGCGTAGACGGCGAGCGCCCAGATCGCCAAGGCCAGTTGTAGGCGCGGGCCATGCTCGCGATGGCGCCATGCATGGCGGCACGCGTAGAGCCGAGCTTGCTCGGCCGCTCCTCCGCGGCGATCGGGCAGCGGAGCTCCGCGCTACGACGTGTGCGAGGCCGGATCGGCGTCGTCCTCTGGTTCGCGGTCGATGCCACCGGCGTCGGGATTCGGCCGCCGGCGTGGCTCTGACTGCTGCGCGTCTTCACGGTCGCGCGGCTCGGCTTCGGCATAGCCGGGGTTGTGTTCCGGTTCCGGGTCGGGCGCCGGCGGCGCGGTTTTGTCGCGAGCGGTCATGCTGGATTCTCCCGGTTCGGACACGGACCAGAGGTTGACCGACCGGGTGTCTTGGCCGGGTGACAGGCCCGCGTGCCTGCCGATCCGGTGAACACTCCGTGAGCCAGGCGGTGATCGACCACACACGGCGGCGTTTTCGCGGGTTCTTGACGGCTGGCGCTCAGCCATCGCGGGTTATCCTTGCCGCGATGCTCTATCTCGCCTCGAAATCCCCCCGCCGCCGCGAACTCCTGGCCCGTCTCGGTCTCGAATTCGGCGCCATCGATCTGGACCTCCCCGAACACCGACAGCCCGGCGAGCCGGCCGAGGTGTACGTGCGCCGTGTCGCGCGCGAGAAGGCGGTCGCCGGCCTGGCGCAGGTCGGAGGAGACCGTTCGGCGCTGGTGCTGGGTTCGGACACCGAAGTGGTGCTTGATGATGCCGACGGCGTCGAGCACGTGCTCGGCAAGCCCGGCGATGCCGACGGTGCCACCGCGATGCTGCGCCGCTTGTCCGGGCGTACCCACCGGGTGATCTCGGCGGTCTCGCTGGTGTCGTGCGCGCGCGAGTCGCAGGCGGTGTCGGTCTCCGAGGTGACGTTCGCCGAGCTGGATGAGGCACAGATCGCGGCCTATGTCGCGAGCGGCGAGCCGTTTGGCAAGGCCGGCGGGTATGCGATCCAGGGCGGCGCGGAGGTATTCGTGACCCGGCTCGACGGCAGCTATTCCGGCGTGATGGGCCTGCCACTGCACCAGACCGCCCGGCTGCTGGGCGAGTTTGGCCTCGGGCCGATCGCCAAAGCTTTTGACACGGATCAAATTTGATGAACACGGATAGAGCACTATCAAATGCATGCTTTATCCGTGTCTTTCCGTGTCGATCCGTGTCAGGAGCTTTTGCCTTGGTTGAGCAAATGCCCAAGGTTGCGTCGCGGTCCGGCTTTCGCGTGCCCTCACCCCGGCCCCGCTCCGCGCCCCGGCCCGCGCCAGCGGCGCGGGCGTTCAGCCGCACGCGCGCCAATGGCGCGCAAGCCGTGCGTCTTTACCCCGCGAGCGGGAGAGGGGGAGTAGGTGCCGCGCACGAGTCGCAAGCCCACGCATGCGCAAGCCCGGTAGTCGCGCCGGGCAGCGGGGCTCCGATATGACCGAAGAGATCCTGGTCAACGTCACCCCGCGCGAGACCCGCGTGGCGGTGGTCGAAAACGGCATGCTGCAGGAGCTGCACATCGAGCGCGGCGGCGCGCGCGGGGTGGTCGGCAACATCTACAAGGGCCGGGTGCAGCGGGTGATGCCGGGGATGCAGGCGGCGTTCGTCGACATCGGGCTGGATCGCGCGGCGTTCCTGCACGCGGCCGACATCGTCAAGCCGGCCCCGGTCGGCAATGGCGAAGCCGACGAGGCGCCGCTGCCACCGACCCCGACCCGACCGATCGCCGAGCTGCTGCGCGACGGCCAGGAAATCATCGTGCAGGTGGTCAAGGACCCGATCGGCAGCAAGGGCGCGCGCCTGACCACCCAGCTCAGCATTCCCTCGCGTTATCTGGTGCTGCTGCCGCGCACCCGGGTGGTCGGCGTGTCGGCGCGAATCGAGGACGAGGCCGAGCGCCTGCGCCTGAAGTCGCACGTCACCCTGCTGTCGAATGGCATGCTGCCGAAGGGCATGCCGTCGACGGGCACGCTGTCGACGAGCACGCCGTCGACGAGCACGCCGTCGAGCGCCGAGCCAGCGACACCGGGCGACCCGCCCGACGGCGACCGGCACGGCTACATCGTGCGGACCAACGCCGAAAGCCAGCCCGAGGAGGCGTTGGCCGAGGACATCGGCTACCTCGGGCGGGTGTGGGCGCTGATCGCCAAGAAGGCGCAGGGCGCCCGGGTCGGCGAGTGCGTCTACGAGGACCTCACCCTGCCGCTGCGCGCGGTGCGCGACCTGATGCGGCGCGACGTGGAGAAGGTCAAGGTCGACTCGCGCGAGACCTGCGAGCGTTTGCGGGTATTCGCCGCGCAGTACATGCCCGGGCTCGACGAGAAGATCGAACACTACGCCGGTGCGCGCCCGATCTTCGACCTCTACGGCGTGGAGGACGAGATCCAGCGCGCGCTGTCCAAGCAGGTGCCGCTCAAGTCCGGCGGCTATCTTGTCATCGACCAGACCGAGGCGATGACCACGGTCGACATCAACACCGGCTCGTTTCTCGGCCAGCGCAACCTGGAGGAGACCGTCTACCGCACCAACCTGGAGGCGGCGCAATCGGTCGCGCGGCAACTGCGGCTGCGCAACCTGGGCGGCATCATCATCATCGATTTCATCGACATGACCGATGCCGAGCACAAGCGCCAGGTGCTGCGCCAGCTCGAAAAGGCGCTCGCGCGTGACCACGCCAAGACCACCGTTTACGACTTCTCGCCGCTGGGGCTGGTCGAGATGACCCGCAAGCGCACCACCGAAAGTCTCGAGCGGCAACTGAGCGAGCCCTGCCACGAGTGCGGCGGCCGCGGCATGTTGAAGACCCCCGACACGGTCACCTACGAAATCTTCCGCGACATCGTCCGCCAGGTCCGCCAGTTCGACGCCCAGCGCATGCTGGTGATCGCCTCGCCCAAGGTGGTCGCGCGCATCACCGAGGAAGAATCGGCGGCGGTGGCGGAGCTGGAGGAGTTCCTCGCCAAGTCGATCCGGTTCCAGGCCGACGAGCAGTATGCGCAGGAGCAGTTCGATGTCGTGCTGCTTTGAAGCCGGGACCGGGGACCGGGGACCGGGGACCCGGGAAAGTCGAGAGCAGCGCCCTCTGCACGGTTGCGGCGCGACCGCTGTCCCCGGGTCCCGGGTCCCGGGTCCCCGGTCCCGCGCGAGCGCAGCGAGCTGATGCCCACGCCCCTGCGCCGCCGCCTGCGTCTGGCCCGCCGTGGCCTCGGCTACACCATCGCGGTCGCGGTGGTGCTGGTCGCGGTGCTGTTGGGCATCGCCAGCCAGTTGTTGCCGCTGGCCGAGCGCAACCCCGGGCAGATCGCCGGGTGGCTCAGCGAGCGCGCCGGGCGCACGGTCGCATTCGACCGGGTCGATACCCAGTGGACCCGGCGCGGGCCGCTGCTGCAGCTGGACAACCTGCGCATCGGTGATGGCGCCGGGGCGTTCACCGTCGGCGATGCCGAGGTGCTGGTGTCGGTCTACGCCGGGCTGCTGCCGGGCCGGGCGTTTTCCGAGCTGCGGTTGCGCGGGCTCGATCTGACCCTGGAACGCGCGGCCGACGGTCGCTGGCAGGTGCGCGGCCTGCCGGGGCAGCAGCAGTCCGGCGAGGACCCGCTGGAGGCACTGGAAGGGCTCGGCGAGCTGCAGGTGATCGACGGCAAGCTGGCGGTAATCGCGCCTTCGCTGGGGATCGATGCGCGCATCCCGCGGATCGACCTGCGCGTGCGGGTCGATGGTGAGCGCGTGCTGGCCGGGGTGCGGGCGTGGCCGCAGCTCGATGCGATGCCGCTGGACGCGGTGCTCGAGCTCGACCGCGCCAGCGGCGACGGCCGTGCCTACGGCGGCGCCCGGCGCGCCGACCTGTCCGCGTGGTCGCCGCTGCTGCGCGTGGCTGGCGTCGCGGTGGGCTCGGGCCGGGGCCGCGCCGAAGCCTGGGCTGGACTGCGCGGGCACCGGCTGGCGCGGGTCACCCTGGAGGCTGCGCTGGACGATGTCGGCCTGCACGGCACTGCCACGCCCGAAGACGGCAGGGCGGCCAGCCAGGCGCAACTCGGCCGGGTCGAAGGGCGCGCGCACTGGGTGATGGGCGCGGACGGCTGGCGCCTGGATGCACCGGTGTTGCGCGTGCGCGCCGCCGGGCACCTGCAGACGCTCGACGGGCTGGTCCTGACCGGCGGGCGGCGTCATACCTTGCGCGCCGAGCGGATCGACGTGGCGCCGCTGCTGGCGGTGGCATCCTTGAGCGATCGCGTGCCACCGGCATGGCGGCGCTGGCTGCAAGCCACCCAGCCGCAGGCGACCATGCACGAGGTCGAGATCCACAGCGAGCATGGCGGTCCGATGCACGCCAGCGCGCGCATCTCGGGCCTGGGCTTCGACGCGGTGGGCGATGCCGCCGGGGTGCAGGGGCTGGCTGGCGCACTGGACAGCGATGCGGACGGCTTCAGTCTGCAACTGGACCCGGCCTCGCCGCTGCGCCTGGACTGGCCCGGCGGTTTCGGCGCGGAGCGCAGTATGCGCTTGGCCGGCAACGTGAGCGGCTGGCGCGAGGGCGGTGGCTGGCGCATCGGCACGGCCGGATTGCGTATCGAGGCTGCAGACGCGGTCGGCACAGGCAGCGGCGGCACTGGCGGCAGGGGCAGCGGCGACGGCGTGCTTGGCCTGGAGGCCCGCGGCAGCCTGTGGTGGCAGGGCGACGGTACGCGCCCGTGGCTGGAGCTGGCGGCCGCGTTCGACGAGTTCCAGTTGCCGCTCGCCACGGATTTCCTGGTGCGCCACCGCATGTCCGAATCGGTGGCGGCGTGGCTCGATGCGGCGCTGCTCGGCGGCAGCCTGCAGGACGGGCGTGCGCTGGTCTCCGGCGATCTGGACCACTGGCCATTCAGCGCCGGCGAGGGCCGGTTCGAGGCCAGCGCGCACATCAACCAGGGTGAGTTGAAATTCCATCCGGAGTGGCCGGCTGCCGAGGCGGTCGAGGCGGATGTTCGGTTTGTCGGCGACGGTTTCGAGCTCGCCGGCACCGGCGCGCTGGCCGGCATCGACATCGGGTCGTTGCGCGCGGGGATCGACGCCTACCGCGGCGGCCGCCTGCGAGTGCAGGCGCGGGGCAGCGGCGACGCCTCCCGGTTGCTGTCGCTGCTGCGCGACAGCCCGCTGCACTCGAGCCATGCCGACACGCTCGACAACCTGAGCGCGCGCGGCGCGGCGGCGCTGGGTTTCGAACTGGTCCTGCCGTTGCGGCGCGGCAGTCGACCGCGCATCGCCGGCTCCATCGAGCTCGCCAATGCCGAACTGGCCGACGCGCGCTGGCAGCTCGGCTTCGACCGGGTCAGCGGCCGCGCCGAATACTCGCGCAGCGGCTTCCGTGCCGAAAAGCTCCGGGTGCGCCACGAAGGTGCACCCGGCCGCTTGTCGCTGCGCGCCGGCAAGGACTACGTGGAGGTGCCGGGGCAGGCTTTCGAGGCTGAGCTGGACGTCGCAATCGCGGCCGACCGACTGCTCGAGCGCGCCCCGCAACTGGCCTGGCTCCAGCCGCACCTGGAGGGACGCTCGGCCTGGAACATTGCCGTGGCCGTGCACGCCTCGCGCCCGCGCGGCTGGCCGGCCGCGCGGCTGCGGTTGCGCTCGGACCTGGTCGGCACCGGATTGGCGCTGCCAGCGCCGCTGCGCAAGCCCGCCGCTGAGGCGCTGGCGGCCACCGTGGAGGCACCGCTG
>JAHWKC010000066.1 GCA_019348095.1 Pseudomonadota bacterium
GCGCCGGCGGCACCTCAGGGGGCGGGGCATCGGACATCCGCATCGGAGGCCTGACGCTGGCCGACCGCGCCGTCGTCGCCGCAGGCGGGGGCGGCGCGTCGAAGGACGCCAGCACCATCTTCGGGACCGGCGGCTCCGCAGGGTCGCCCGACGGTCAATCCGGTAGCAGCGGCGATGGCCGCCACGGCGGGGGTGGCGGTGGCACTCAGGCCGCTGGTGGCGCCTCGGGTGGCGACTACGCAGGGCCGGGGGGCTTCGGTGTCGGCGGCGGCTCCTACGTGGCCGGCGGGGGCGGCGGGGGCGGCTGCCGGCTGGGCGGCGCGCTCCTGCGGCGCGGGCGCCTGCTCGTCCACCATCCGCTGTGCGGCGGCGGCCCGCACGTCCTCGCGGGTGATGATCCCGCCGTCCCCCGAACCCGGGGCGATGGCGGACAGCTCGACACCGAGGTCCTTGGCCAGCTTGCGCACCGGCGGTTTGGCCAGCACCTCGACCTGCCCGGCCGGTGCGGTCGCGGCCGCGTCGGTGTTTGGAGGCCGTCCAGCGACCTCGGTCGCCGGCGGACACGATTCTGGCTGGAGCCGGCCGCGAAGACCTCATGTGCGAGATGGGCTGCCCGAGTCGACGACGCCAGCGGTGGCGGGCTCAGTCGCCGGGCAAGGCGTAGACCTCCTCGGGATCGAACTGGCGCAGCCATTCCAGGTGCTCGAGCGCGCGTGCAAGCGCGCCGAGTGACTTCAGTAGTACGCGTGGATCGCGCCAAGTCCCGACCGCAACCGCTGCGGCTGCGCCAACTATCCGGATCGGATGGGCAAGCAACGCCTGAAATGCGTTCCACAGACCAGCCCAGGAGCCTTGTGGCTGATGCACTCGATCCAGCAGAGCCGCGGCATCGGTATGTACCAGCACCTCCGATCGTCGCTTTAGCGAAATGATCTGGACGTCCACCCCATCGTTGATCAGCGCGTGGATCTCACGGACGATGAAAGTCTCCGACAGGCATGGAAACAGCGAGACCATGTACACAACTCGCTTAGGTGGATTGCGGGCCGGCAAGGGCTTGGCTTCTCCGCTGCGGGCTGCCACTTTTGGCTCTTGATCTGATGTTCTCGCTTCCATCGTGTAGGCGGTCCACTGGCTTGTCATGCGTGGTGTTGCAGTTGCGCTCGTCTCTACTGGAACGTCCCGCCGCACATCGCGAGGCCACTCAAATGCCGTTCCAGGCAGGTGAAAGGTCGAGATCGAATCAGAAATTCAAATCAACAACTCCCGCTGGGCGCCAATGCGATGGCGTGAGGAAGTTTGCTGTTTGAGATATCGCGGTGGTACGCCTACGCGCGTCACCCGTCGGTCAACGCAAGGGCGTCCACGTCACGACTTTCTCACCTCTCATGAACCTGACCAGGCTGATCGCAGAGGAGATGTTGGTAAGAAGAAAGTAGTAGGGCTGAGACAGCAGGCGGATCTTGCTGAACGCCCGCAATTGGAGAAAGCCGAGCAAGCCGATCGTCAGCGCCACAACTTGAAGCCCGAGCAGTACGACGTATTCGCCCTGGATGGCCAAGGCGCTGTTTGCCACGAGCGCGGTCAGCAGGAAAACGGGAGATAGATATCGCAACAGCTTGTGCGACCAGAGCTGCCAGGCGAATGTGCCAAAGCGCAATGGATTCAGGAAACGCCGCTGCCTCGCCAGTGCGTAAAGGCTACGCAAGGTCACGCGCACACGCATGGACAGTTCGCGATCGGCACGGTCGAGCGTCTCCTCAAAGCAGGTCGCCTCCGGCTCCAGCACCGTCCGCAAGCCCTGACCGCGCATGACATTGGCGATCACAAAGTCGCTGATAAGGTCAGGCGCTATGTCGCGATAAGCGCTCCGGCGCACGGCATAGAGCTGCCCACTCACGCCGATCAGTGATCCAAGCGAACTTTCCGCCATCCGCACTGCGGTCTCGTAGCCCCAATAAGACCTACCACCCTGTCCCGTCACATCCTCGTGGCGCGAAATATAAGTGAGGCGGCCGGCAACGCAGCCGACGTCCGGGTCGTGAAAGTTCCTGGCGATGGCTTTTAACGAGCCAGTCGTCACCATCGTCGTGGCATCGGTAAAGACGAGTACGTCACCGGTCGCCACGGCGGCCGCTGCGTTCTGACACGCGGTCTTTCCAAGCCGTCCTTCGATCCGCAAAAGCCGCACGTTCGAGATCGCGCAGTCGCGCACGATCTGGTCAGTTGCATCGTCGGAGCCATCCGACGCCACGATGATTTCCAGACGAT
The DNA here is from genome assembly GCA_019348095.1 of Pseudomonadota bacterium. Lineage (GTDB taxonomy): Bacteria > Pseudomonadota > Gammaproteobacteria > Xanthomonadales > Xanthomonadaceae > Novilysobacter_A. Next base: position 2,272 of record JAHWKC010000066.1, read on the forward strand.
CGTGCGGATAGTCCAGCGAGAGCATATTGTCGATCTTCTCGGCGATATGCTTTTCCTCGTTGTACGCGCTGATGATCATTGTTATGTAAGGCAAATCTGGACCGGACGCGACAGGGCGGCGGAATACACGGCCCAGCAGGATCACAAGCAAGGGGTAGCCCAAGTAGATGTAGGCGAGCATCATGATCGAACCCCAGAGCAGTACTTCTAGCATTTTCGTTAACCTCCGGGTTGAGACATCAAATGAGCAGCCGAAGATCTCAGCGCTGGTAGGTCATGCTGAGGAGCACGGCGTTGGAGTCGTAGCTGCGGCCGATGGCGGAGCTGTCGCGGTCGCGCCGCTGGAACCCGATCCGTCCGGTCCACTTCCGGGTGAAGCGGTGGGCCAGGGAGACGCTGAACGTGGTGTCGGTATCTTCGCGGTCGACCCGGACGAACTCGCGTTTTTCGCGGCCGCCCTCCAGCGACAGCGTGAGCCGCGGCCGCACCCGGTAGTCGGCCAACACCAGGGCACCGGTGCGGTCCTGGCTCTCCACCAGGTCCTCCACGTAGCGCATCCGGCGGTGGTAGGGCACCAGCTGCAGTGTCAGCCGGTCGCCGGTGTGCCGGTAGCGCGCGCGGATCAGGCGCTCGCGAAATACGTTGGGTTCGACCTGCACGTCGGGAACGATGAAGTCGGCGAAAGGCCGGCGGTTGGCATCGATATCGAGCGGGGTGACCAGTGACTGGGTGGCGTCGGTGAGGTGGTAGCGCACGGTCGTGGCGAGCAGGCTGCGCGGGGTGAGGCGCCAGTTCACCGCGGCGCGGGCAAGAGGTGAGGATTCTTCGAACCCGTCGTCCAGTTCCAGTCGCGAGTAGCCCAGGTCGAGCTCGACGTCGACGTTGTGCCGCTCCACGGCGCTGCCTAAATAGCCGTCGTACCGGCGGTAGTCGCTGGCGCCTCCTTCGAGCTGGAACCTGACGTCGGTCGCCTCCAGGTTCGCCGACAGGCTCGATGTGGAGCTCATCTCGCGCAGCACGCGCGCCGCCGCGGTGTAGCGGTCGCTGTCGAAGTCCTCGTCTTCCTCGGCATAGCTGTTGCTGTAGCGCAGGTCGAACTGCCCGCGGGTGACGCCGTCAAAGCGCGTGTACAGGCTGGGCCCGGCGACGAAGACATTGATCTGCTGCTGGTTGCCTGGATTGAACGCGGCCAGCTGGTCGATCGGCTGACGGCTGAGATAGTCCTGCACCACGAAATCCAGGCGCTCGGGCAGCACGTTGAAATTGAGCCTGCCGGCGAACCGCCCGCGAAACTCGTTTTCGAACGTGTTGCTGGCGTAGTCGAGGTACTCCACGTCGCCGCGGGCGGCCAGCTGGATCCTTCGACCCACCTGCGCCGCCTCGAAGAAGAGCGTCGGCGAGCGGACCGTGTCCTCGATCGGGTTGGTTTCGCTGAGGTTGATGTTGTCGCTGTGCCGCACCGCGACGCCGACTTCGTAGTCGACGTCGATCGCCCGGGTGGTATCGGGCAATGCAAGCAGCAGCGCCAGGACCAAGGTCCCCTTGCGCAAGCCGCGCCAGGAGGTGCGGTTCGAGGAATATCCTGCCTTTGCGCCGGTCATAGGGTCTGCCTCACACGCCTTCGTTGAAGACCACGCCGGCGAACTTCTCCGGATCGAAATTGGCCGCCGCCTGGGCAATCGCCTGGGGCGTGTCGTGGCCGTAGGCCGCCACCAGTACGACCATGTCGGCGAGGTCGGCGAGCAGGCGCGCATCCGGCGCACCGCGCACTGGCGGGCTGTCCAGGAACAGGTAGCGATCCGGATAACGGTTGCGCAGCGAGTCGATCAGCAAACGCATCCGGAACGAAGTGAAGTACTCGAAGTCGGCGCTGGGCCTGGCCCCCACCGGGATCAGCCGCAGCCGGGCGATGCCGGTCTCGTAGAACATCTCCTCGATGTCGGCCGAAGGGTCGTCGAGATAATCCACCAGCCCCCCGCGTTGCGGGTCGATGCGCATGGTGGTGTGTTGCGACGGCTGCTGCAGGTCGCAATCGATCAGCAACGCACTGTGCGCCTCGTCGAACGCGAAGGTTGCCGCCAGGTTGCGCGCCACGAAGCTGGCGCCGCTGCCCCGGCTGACCGGCGCCACCACGGTGGTGATGTTGTGGCCCGCGGCGATCGCCAGCAGCCGCGTGCGCAGGTCGCGGAATGCGTCGACCTGCGGATGGAACGAGGCGGTGCGACAGATGATGGAGCGATCCTGCCGCTGCGCGGGAGTGAGCGATGTCGTCTCCACGAGGCGAGCCATCGGGCGGTCGGCGACGGCTTGTTTCTCGCGGCCGCCGCGGTCCAGCGAAACCATGTCTGGTCGGTTCATGCGTACGCCTTATCTGAGGATCAAAGCGAGCGTGTAGGCCACTGGCACCATCAGCGTCAGTGCTGCAGCCATGGCCAGGCGTTTGTTGGAACGTTTACGCTGGCGCCCGGTGGTGTTGCGTGGGATCGAGACCAGCACCGGCAAACCGGCGGCCTGCTCGATCTGTGCGGCACTGCGTACCCGTGGATCGGCCCTGACCCAGGCGAACAGCAGCGCCAGCGGTATCGCCACGGCAAGGAACAGGCCTGCCGCACCGATGTGCATCAGGCGCAGTCCGGTGGCCTGCAAGGGCACTTCGGCCGGTTCCTGGATGCGGAAGCTCAGGTCGCCATGCGCGGCATCCAGGTACATCGCCATGCGTGCGTTCTCGCGGCGTTCGAGCAGGTCGCGGTACATGTCGCGGCTGGTCTCGAAGGTGCGGGTCAGCTCCGCCAGTTCGCCTTCCATGGCCAGCAGCCGCTGGTTGCGCTCGCGCTCCATCGCCACCAGCTGCTCGCCGAAGGCAAGCCGGGCCGAAGAGGCCGCTCCGCGGCTGCGCGCTTGCGCCAGCTGACCGGTGATGGAGCTGAACGCCGGCGAGGACGAGGCCTGCACGGCCGCTACCGGGTTGCGGCTGGGGGAGGCCAGTTCGCGCTGCAGCTCGGTTTCCAGGTCCTGGATCTGATGCTCGATCCGGACCACGTCGGGGTGCTGGTCGGTGTAGTTCAGGCCGAGCCGGTCGCGTTCGGCCTGCAGTTCACTCAAGCGCTCCCCGATCTGCGAGGCCCGCGCCCCGGCGATCCCGTTGGACCCCACGTTGGCCAGGTGCGACTGCAGTGCCTGCGCCTGGGCCTGCTGGTCGACCGCCTCCAGGCGGGCCCGGTCGGTCTCGCGCAGCAGCTCGGTGATCCGCTGCTCGGAGTTCTCGGTGCTGCCGGGCAGGGCATCCGGATTGGCCCGGTAGTAGGCGACCAGTTCGCTTTCGGCCTCGGTGAGCTTCTCGTGGTACTGGTCGGTCTGCTCGTCGATGAACTGGAATGCCGTGCGGCTCAGTTGTTCGCGCTCTTGCAGGTTTTCCTGGATGACCGCGTTGGCGAGGCGCTCGGTGACCTTGTGGGCACGTTGCGCGTCCTCGTCGCTGTAGCTGATCTTGATCAGCCCGGGGTTCATGTTGGGACTGGCGATCGTGGTGCGGGCCATGATCTGGTCGCGCAGTTTGGCCTGCTCCAGCGGCGTTGGATTGCTCTGCGTCCAACCGCCGACCACCAGCACGTCATCAAGCACCTTGCGGCTGAAGGCGATCTCGCGCGCGATGCCCGCGTGGTCGATCGGGACGGCGGACGAGGACCGGCGCTCTGCCACCGGCTCGATGATGTTGTTCTCCTGGACGCGGACGGTGCTCGAGGAGGTGTACTTCTTCGGCGCCATCGCACCCAGTACGAGCGCGGCGAAGGCGATCGTCGCGAACATCACCGCCAGCAGCAGCGGGCGCCGGCGACCTTCCTCCACCGCCATCGGCAGCAGGGGGACCACCGCAGAGCTCCGCTGCGGCGGCCGCCATTCGACTAGATGGGTACTCACAGCGCGCGCTCTGCCACAGTGATGACGTCGCCGGGCGCGACGTCGAAGTTGGTCGACAGGTCACCGCTGTTGAGGATCTGGTCCAGGTGCACCGTGTAGTTGCCGGTCTCGCCGCCGTTCTTGCGATACAGGCTGGAGCGGTCGGCCGCGGCGAATTCGGTCACCCCGCCGGCGGCCAGCACCGCGTCGAGCACGGTCATGCCGGGGCGGTAGGGGATCGACACGGGCTGCCGCACCGCGCCGGTGACGCGGACACGCGACAGGTACTCGTGGCTGCGCAGTTCGCTCAGGATCACGGCGACTTGCGGATCACGGATATAGGTCGAGAGCCGCTCCTCGATCTCCTTGGCTACTTCCGGCGGCGTGCGGCCGCCAGCGGGTACATCGCCGAGCAACGGCACAGAAATCATGCCGTCGGGACGCACCGGACCGGTGCTGTCGAGTTCCGGGTTGCGCCACACCGACACGGTAACGACATCGTCAACGCCGATCTGGTAAGGCTCGGCTGCCGCGGTGCCGGCCGGCGGCGGACCGCTGCCGGCGCTACCGGAGGTGGCGCAGGCGGCGAGCAGGAAGGACAACGATAGAGCGAGCAGGACAGTGAGTAGGTTTTTCATTTGGGTCATCTCCAGGTGCCACCCCATGGAACGGAGCAGGCATGTGGTCCCGGCCACACCGAGGTTCGAACCGGTGCGGCGAAGACGCAGTCGTGGTGACTGAGACGCCTGCCACTGTCGCGATGACCTCGGCAATCGCTCGTCCCCTGGCACCGCAACAAGGGGGAGTGACACCGCAACACCCGCGCCGCACCACACGTTCGTCGACACATCTTTGTAGTCACCGGCCCGCCGAAACCGGAAACACATACATGGCTGCAGGCTTGCGGTGCGGCCTGGTCGAGGTCGAACAGCCGTGTGTGCCAAGGAAACGGGATCGATGTGTCACCTCCCACGCCCAAACCTAGGCGTGGCTTCACGCGCCATTGATGTCTTGGCCAGGGTGAAGTCGAAGTGACGACAGGAAAGCAGATGCACGGACCCGCATTGCGAAGTTCAGATTCCTGACTGGCCCGAGGCCGTCGCGCGCGATCCAGCGCGTTGGCAGAAAGCAAGTGTGGCCACGTTGCACGAGTAGTTGCACGAGCGCAGTTCGCAAGTGCGCCTTTTGCCGCCGGCGCATGCAGTTCGCAGCGCAGCGCGCGACCTCCCCATGCTCGCGGCCGAACTCGACCATCACTTCCTTGAGGATCATCAATGCGAGTTCTGGTATCCGGCGGTGCGGGATATATCGGCAGTCATACCTGTGTGGTCCTGGCACAACGCGGACATCGCGTCACGATCGCAGACAGCCTCGTCAACAGTTCTCCCGGCGCATTGCGGCACCTGGCGCGGGTCATCGGGGCGCCGGTGGATTTCCACCGCGTCGACCTGCGCGACCGCGATGCGGTTTCTGAACTCTTCGCCACCAACCGCTTCGATGCCGTGATCCACTTTGCCGGCCTGAAGGCGGTGGGTGATTCCTGCCGCCGGCCGCTGGAGTACTTCGACAACAACATCAGTGGCACGATCGTGCTGCTGCAGGCGATGGAAGATGCCGGCGTGCGGCGGATGGTGTTCAGCTCGTCGGCAACCGTGTACGGCGATCCCGAGCGGGTGCCGGTGCAGGAAAACGCGCGGCTGCAGGTCACCAACCCCTATGGCCGGACCAAACTGGTGCTGGAGCAGCTGATCAGCGACTTCTGCGATGCCGACGACGCGTTCCGCGCGGCCACGCTGCGCTATTTCAACCCGGTCGGCGCGCACGCCTCGGGGCTGCTCGGCGAAGACCCGGCGGGCGTGCCCAACAACCTGATGCCCTACATCTGCCAGGTCGCGGTGGGCCGGCGCAAGAAGCTGTCGGTTTTTGGCGGTGACTACCCGACCATCGATGGCACCGGCGTGCGCGATTACCTGCACGTGGTCGACCTGGCGCGCGCGCACGCCGACGCGCTCGCGTGCCTGGAGCACAGTGATCGCAGCATCACCGTGAACCTGGGCACCGGTCGTGGCGTCAGCGTGCTGCAGTTGCTGCAGGCATTCGAGCGAGCGTCGGGGCGCAAGATTCCTTACGAGATCGTGGACCGCCGGCCGGGCGACGTGGCCGAGCTGTACGCCGACCCGAGCCTGGCGCAGCAGCTGCTGGGGTGGCGCGCCGAACTGGACGTCGATGCGATGTGCCGCGACGCCTGGCGCTGGCAATCGAAACACCCCCAGGGCTATCGCGATGCGGTGTCGTCCCCGCCGGTGCCGACCCTCGCAGCGGTGCGCCCCCGGTCCAGGGACTTCGAACCGGCCCGCGAACTACACACGCAGGCGAGCGGTGCCAAGAAGACAGGCACCGGCGAGGCCATCACCGGGCTCTAGCGCGGCGCTGCGGGCCCCTGCCATGCGGGCGGTGGCCGCGTAACGGGGGGGGGCAGCGCTGCCTGGCGCTCAAGCCAGCAACGCTTCGGCCACGCGCGCGGGCTGCTTCATCCAGCCGAAGTGATCGGCCGACGATCCCAGCGCCTGCGCATCCAGTTCGATGGTCGAAACCCGCGCACGCGGCATCTTCGACAGCAGGAACCGCAGCGACGAGGCCGGCGCCAGCCAGTCATCGGCCAGGACCACGGCGCGTACGGCCGGCGCAAGTTGCGACATCGAACCATCGAGATCGACGTCGCCCTCTGGCGTGGCATACCGCCCGCTCAGCGCGGTGGCGGCCCAGTCGCGGATCAGGCCGCGCGCTTCCTGGCCGCCAAATCCGATGCGGCGGCCGGGCAGGGCGCCGCACCGGTCGCTCAGCCACGGCAGGAACCGGTACACCAGTGGCAGCCAATAGCGCGTCGGCGGCGGAAATGCGCGCCAGTAGGGCGCGCCGCTGGCGACCAGCCACACCCGCCGGGCCGTGTCGGGCGCCAGCGCCAACCGGCAGCAGGCCAGTTGGCCCCCCAGGCTGTGGCCGCCAATGACGCGCGTGGCCCCGGATGCAGCCTCGGGCAATGCGTCGAGCATCGCCGCTTCGCTGGTCGGCAGGTCAAGCGTCAGCAACTGGCGATAGCCCCAGTTCCAGGTCCGCGAGGCGCGAAGATCGCTGCTGCCGATGCCGCGCCACTCGTGCAGGAACACCGCGACGTCGCGCGCCGCCAGCGCCTCGGCGAACGGCAGGTAGTGCCGCGCCGCAATGCCCAGCGCGGGCAGCCACAGCAGCGATGCGACCGGTTGCTCGGGAATGCGGGCCAGCAGCGTGTAGCCGTGCCCGTCGGGAGATTGCAGCGGCAGGTTCAGCGGGCGTAATTCGCTCACTGCTCTGGCGCGGACCGATAGGTCGCCGTGCCAAGGTGGTCGAGCACGACGACATCGCTCCGGCCTGGACGGTATCCGCGGCGCAATGCATCGGACACATAGTCGGTCGCGGCCGCGCATGCGCCCTGCAGCGAGCTGCCGCGACACAGGTGCGCTGCGATTGCCGAGGCCAGCGTGCAGCCGGTGCCGTGGCCGTCCAGGTCGAGCCGGCGATGCGCGAATGCGGCGGTGCCATCGGCGTCGTGGAAACGGTCGATCACCTCATCGCCTTCGTCCAGGTGCCCGCCCTTGAGCAGCACCGCCTGCGCGCCCAGGCCGCGCATCTCGGCCAGTGCGGTGCCCGCAGCGGCGGCATCGGCGATGCTCCGGCCGAGCAGCAGCTCGGCCTCGGGCGTGTTGGGCGTGACCAGCGTGGCCAGCG
>JAHWKC010000067.1 GCA_019348095.1 Pseudomonadota bacterium
CCGCGCGACGAAGCGCTCGGTGAGCCACTTGATCGCCGGGTTCTTGGCCGTGTACTTCTTGGTGTGGTTGCCGATCACCACGCCAGGGGTCTCGGGCGCTGCTGTCATGCAGCGAGGCTACTGGGATCTAGCCTGGCCCGGTGAGTGCGCCCGCCTGGCTCGGCCGCGTCGTACGGGTCGGCTTCCTGCTGCTGGCGCTGCTCCTGCTCGCCCTGGCGCTGCGGGACAGCGGCGACGAGGCGCTGGCGGCGGCCCGCGACGTCGGCCTCGGCAACGCGCTCGGCTCCCTGGTCGCGGTGCTGGTCGGCCTGGCGCAGGTCGTGGCCGGCGTGTTCCCGGGCACCTCGCGCTCGGCCGCGGCGATCTTCATGGCGATGCTGGCCGGCACCGGCAAGCGCTCGGCGGCGACCGAGTTCGTGTTCCTGGTCGGCATCCCGACCATGTTCGCCGCCAGCGGCTATGCACTGCTGGAGCACTTCCTCGGCGCAGGTGCCAGCCAGGAGGCCTGGGGCGAGATGGCGCTGGCGTTCGCCGCCGCGACCGCGACCGGCTTCATCGCGGTGCGCTGGCTGCTGGGCTACATCAAGCGCCACAGTTACACCCCGTTCGCGATCTACCGGATCGTGCTCGGCGTGGGCTTGCTGCTGTGGCTGCCGGCCGGCGGTTGAGCGCCGGCCGGTGCTGCGCTACACGTCCGGATGCAGCGAATAGGTCGCGTAGGTCAGCGCCTCAGCCAGCACGTGACCGTGCATCGCGCGCAGCACGTCGGCGGCGGTGAACCTGTCGGGCAGCTCGAGCGCGGCGATGTCCAGCGCGAACAGGCGGAAGAAATAACGGTGCTCGCGCAGGTCGTTGGGCGGCGGGAACGGGCCGTCGTAGCCGAACCAGTCGCCGGCCAGCTCGGCGTCGCCGGCGAACCAGCCGGTGTAGCTGTTGAGGCCCTGGCGCGCGCCGGGTGGGCCGGACGGATCGCGCTTGCCACGCGGCACCACGCCGTCGCTGCAACTGCCGGCGGCAATCTCGCGCACGTCGGGACCGATATCGATCATCGCCCAGTGGATGAACTCGGTGCGCGGCTGCTCCACCGGAATCTCCACGCCGGGCTTGCCGACCATCTCGGCCACGGTCGGCACGTCGGGGTCGATGCACAGCAGCGTGAACGAGCGGGTGCCTTCGGGCACCGCATCCCAGGCCAGGTGCGGATTGCGGTTGGCGGCGAAGCCGACGACATCGCCGTCGCGCTGGCCGGCGGCGAATTCGCGCGGCAACCGCTGGCGGTGCTGGAAACTGTCGCTGTGGATGCGCATCGGTGGGCTCCGCATGGGGACGGGCCCAGTCTGCCAGAACGCTTGTGCGGGAGCGGGCCACCTGCCGCTCGCCGGCCGCATCGACCCCGGCCGCATTGGTGTTGTAGGAGCGGCCCATCGCCGCGCGCTCTACCTTCCCGTCGAGCCGCACCAAGGATTTCCCAGTCGCCCGCCTTTCCCGCACACCAAGAAACCGGGAGTCTTCCGCAGGCTTGGCGAAAAGCTCGCGGCCATGGGCCGCTCCTACAAGAGCGTATCGCGCGGACTAGTTTTCCGGATACCCGAGCCGCCGCGCCACGGGGGCGAGGGTGGCGAACGCCTCGGCCAGCGGCTCGGCATAGTCGCGCCAGTGGCCCGGCGCGAAGCGCGGCGGCAGTGCCTGCGCCGGTGTCGGCGCGGTACGCGCACCCAGCGCATTGGCGACGGCCTGGCCGAGCGCGTTCGGATCGTTGGCGATGTCGTCCAGCCGGATCAGCCGGTGCGGGAGCAGGTCCTGCTCGTGCAACTCGGCGACTTGCTCCAGCACGGCGGCCAGCCACTGCGCACCGGCCTCCGGCGAAGCCAGCGCGAACGGCGCCGGCGCCCCGAACGCCAGCCAGTCCAGCAGCATGTCGCGCGGGTCGCGCAGGGCGATCATCAGCAGCGCCTCGGGCAGCTGCGGGCGCAGCGCCAGCAGCAAGGCGTTATCCCACCACAGCAACCAGTCGAACACCGGCGCCTCGGGCTTGACCTGCGGGCGGCGCGCCGGCAGCGCGGCGCGCCATTGCTCGACCGCCGACTGCGGATCGAGGCTGCCGTCGCGCAGCTGCGGCGCGGCGTCGTAACGCTGGAAAAAATCGTGCGGCGGGTTAGGCCCGTAGCGGTCGACGCACAGCGGCGCGCGGCTGGCATGCAGGGTCGCCGCGATGCGCTCGACCAGCGAACCCGGCGCGCCCCACAACAGCAGCACGCCACGTGCCGGCTCGGGCATCGGCGCCAGCGGCGGCCAGGCATCCGGGGCGGGCTGCGGCTGCGGCAGCGGCAGTTGCCGCTCGACCACCTCGGCGTGCAGCGCGGCCCAGCCGGTCACCGCTTCGGCAGGGCGGCCGATGACATCGAGCGTGCGCGCACGCAGATGACGCAGGTTGCGCCGCACGTCGTCAGTGGCGGCGGTGCCGAGCAGGTCATCGACCCGCGCCAGCGCCGCATCGTGGTCGCCGCGCTGCACCAGCCCGTCGATCAGGCGCGCCGCGGCGCGCAAATGGCCGGGGTCGAGCTCGACGATGCGCCGTGCCAGCGCCTCGGCCGCCTCGCGGCTGCCGGCCTGTTCCTCGATCGTGGACATGGATTCAAGTGCCGGCACCGCGTCGGGCATGGCCACCAGCCAGCGCTGCACCACCGCACGCGCGGCGTCGTCGGCGAACTCCTCGAACGCCAGTCGCGCGCGCCACAGGTCGACCACCTGCGGATGGGTTGCCAGCGTGGCGTCCAGCGTGGCGCGTGCATCGTCGGCACGGTCGAGCCGGCGCCAGGCCTCCACCGCGCCGGCGATCGCGCGGCGGTCCTGCGGCTGCGCGGCCATCGCTTCGCGCAGCAGTTCCAGTGCGCGCTCGTTGCGGCCGGCGCGCAGTTCGATCTCGCCGATCAGGCGCCGCGTCGCGGCCGGTGCGCGCGGGTCCTCGAGCAGCGGTGCGAGCAGGTCGGCGGCGTCGCCGGGCCGGCCCTGGCGGGCGACCACGTCGGCGACCAGCGCGCGCAGTGGGGCGTTGTCGGGGCTCTTGTCGAGCAACTGGCGGAAGACCTGTTCGGCGAACGCGAAGTGGCCCTTGGCGAGGTAGGCGGCGCCGAGCGCATGCCGCAGCTGCGGCTCTTCCGGCCAGCGCTCGATGGCGCCGGACAGCAACGCCAGCGCGCGGTCGGCATCATTGCGGCGCAGCGCCAGCGTGCCTTCGATCGCGGCCAGGTGCGGATGCTCCGGCGCGATGCGCGCGGCGGTGCGGGCCAGGCGCTCGGTCTCGTCCAGGTCGCCGCGGTCCAGTGCGAGCTGGGCCTGCGCGATGTAGGCGCGGAACTGGTTGGGGTCGAGTCCGACGCTGCGCGCGAGCGCGGCCTGGGCCTCGTCGAGTTGGCGTTCGGCCAGCAGCAGGCCGGCGCGCTCCAGGTGCAGGTTGGCGTCCTCGGGCGCCAGCCCGATCGCCTGGTCGATGGCGGCAATCGCGCCGTCGCGGTCGCCGTCCAGCCGCAGCGCGGCGGCGAGCAGGCGGTGCGCCATCGGGTCATCGGGCTGTTGCGCCACCGCCTCGCGCGCGGCCGGCAGGGCCTCGGCCGCGGCGTTGCGGCGGAGGGCGTCGATGATGGACTGGTACACCGGCTCGGACATGGACAACTCAGGCGTGAGACGAAGCCGCCATTGTAGCCGCTGGCATCGGCGCGGCCGCCGCGGCGGCCATGCGTGAGGCGATCCAGCGCTCGGCGAAACCATTCAGTCGAGCGCTTTCGAGAAAGCCGCAATGGCCGCCCCAGCGTGCGATCTCCAGAGTGGCGGTGTCCGGCAGCGGCAGCGCATGGAAACCCTCGACCGGGATCACCGGGTCATCGGCCGACATCAGGATGCTGACCGGCACCTCCAGTGCAGCCAGCCGCGCGCCGGCGATCGAATAACCATCGAAATAGCGCTCCAGCGTGCCGAAGTCGGTGTGGCGCTCGACCATCCACTGGGTCAGCGCACGCATGCGCAGGCCGAGCGTGCGGTCGTCGAAGCCCAGCTGCTGCGGAAACAGCTTGCGCTTGCGGGCGAGCGATTCGCGCCACTTGCGCTCGAAGTGCCACAGGTACGGCGGAAAGCCGCGCTCCATTGCGTCCATGGTCAGAGCCGGGTCGAGCACCGGGCACACCGCGGCGACGTGGGTCAGCGCCAGGCCCGCGCGCGGCGCATGCAAGGCCAGCCGCAGCGCGAAGTTGCCGCCCAGCGAATAGCCCGCGACCGACAGCGGCCGCAGCGGGAAGCGCCGGGCGACCTCGCGCGCGGCGTGCACCACCTCGTCGATCCGGTTGGAGTGGAACAAGCCTTCGTTGAGGTGGTGGGTGTCGCCGTGGTCGCGGAAGTTGAGCCGGAACACCTCAAACCCGCAGGCCAGCAGCTGCGCCGCGGTCAGCCGCATGTAGCTCGAGTCGACGCTGCCCTCCCAGCCGTGCAGCAGCAGCACCAGCCCCTGCGGGGCGACCCCGGGCACGGCGCTGTGCAGGCCCTGCAGGCGCACGCCCTCGCCGCCGTCGATCAGGTGCTCGGTGGTGACCGCGCCACTCGCGGCCAGGCTGCGCTCACCCTGGCGCCGCCGCAGTGCACTGGAGCCGAGCGCCGACTGCAGGTGCGCGTTGCGCAACCAGCGCGGCGGTCGGTAGTCGGCGGCGGTCAAGGTGACGGCGGGAAGCGGGAACGGTGGAGTGGAATTGGAATTGGGATTGGCCATGGCAAGAACAGGAGCAGAGCCCGCTTTCACGATTTCCGACTCGCCATTCCCGATTTCCGTCCTCACGACTGCATCGCATCGACGATCCGCTGCCGCGCCAGGTCGGCGATGCGGCGCCGGCCTTCGGTCTCGCCGGGGCCGATCGGCGCCAGAAAATGCACCTCGGCCACGCGCGCGGGTTCGCCGAGCAGGCGGATGATGTTGGCGACGAAGCTCTCGCCGCGCCCGAATGCGACCACCCGCTGCGCCGCGCCGCGTTCGCCGTAGCGCAGGGCGACCGGCTGCACCGGTACGCCGGCATCGACCGCGGCCATGAAGATGCGCGCATGGAACGGGCCGATTTCGCCACCACCGCGCGCGCCGCCCTCGGGAAACACGCCCACCGAGCGGCCCCCGCGCAACCGCGCCAGCATTTCGTGCAGCACCCCGCCGAGCGATTCGGTGCTGCCGCGCAGATGGAAGATGGTCTCGCCGCGCACCGCGAGCCAGCCGACCAGCGGCCAGTTGGAGATCTCGTGCTTGGCCACGAAGCCCATCATGCGCTGGCTGTGCAGCACCGAAATGTCGACCCAGCTGACATGGTTGGCGACGAACATCGCCGCACCCGGCAGCGGCGTGCCGACCCGGCGCAGGCGGAAGCCGAACACCCGCATCAGCCCCGCCGACCACGCCCGGATCACGCGATGCTCCAGGCTCTCCGCGCCCAGGCGCAGATTGGCGGTCACTGGCGTGATCAGCAGCAGGGTCAAGGGCAGGTGCACCAGCAGATGCCACAGCAGCATCGGCACCCGCACCAGGTAACGAAGCACCCGCGCGGCCGGCGCACTCTCGGGCGCGGGCGCGCCGGCGTGGGGGGGCGGTGAATTCATTGCGGAACGATACCGAAGGGGGACAGGCACGACCAGCGACTTCGACTAGCCTGGCTTGCCCCCGGCTCCGCGCTGCTGTGCCTTTGCCGTTGCTTTGCGCAAAGCAAACGAATCGCCCTCGTCTGTGGAGATACGACGCAGGTTCATTGGCGTTGCAGCCACAGCTACAGCTACAGCTACAGCTAGCGCCACGGCGAGAGAGCGAAGGCAAAAATCCGGCTGTCGCTAGGATTGCCGAGAGATGGGCAAGCGCAAAGCGCGGACGGCGGGGATCACGCTGCGGTCATCACTGCCAGGGTCAGGCGCGAGATGCAGACCAGCCGGTCGGCGGCGTCCTCTATCCGGATCTCCCAGACCTGGGTGCGCCCGCCCACGTGCAGCGGCTGCGCGGTGCCGGTGACGACGCCCTCGCGCACCGCGCGCAGGTGGTTGGCGTTGATCTCGACGCCGACGCAGGCGCGGCCCTCGGGCACGCACAGGTTGCCGCCGGTGCTGCCGAGTGTTTCGGCCAGCAGCACCGAGGCGCCGCCGTGCAGCAGGCCGTAGGGTTGGCGGGTGCGCGCGTCGACCGGCATGGTCGCGCGCAGGAAATCCTGGCCGATCTCGGTGAAGACGATGCCCAGCGGCTCCATCGCGGTGTCGCGCGAGAGCGCGTTGAGCTGCTCGAGGGTGACGTGGTGGCGGAACGGGCTCGGGGCGGCAGCGGCAGTGCGATCGGTCATCGGCGCACGATATCGCAGCAGGGGCAGGCCGCCGATGAGCGGCCGGCGGACGGGCTACGCGGGGAGGGACGCAGCACGCCCGCCGGGGACGCCGGCAAAACGCGAGGGGCCGTGGATCGGCCAGACGGCGACCGCGCCGCCGTGCAGGGGAGCGCGTGCCTTACGCACAGCGAAACAGGCGCTGGTTGGAAAGCCGGGCGTATCGGCGGCTGCAGCCGTAGCCGCTGCTGCTGCCGTAGCCGATGCCGAAATCGCGCTGGCGATGATTGGCGCGGGGCTGGGCGGTGGCAACCGGGGTCATGGAGTGGCGGTCGAGGGTGCGCGGAGCGTTCATCGGGGTTTCCTGCGAAAACGGGCGAGTGGGCGAAGCGATCGGGGGCGGGGCGTCAGATCAGGCGGAACAGGCGCGGCGCGGCCGGAGCGGCGTACTGGCTGCTGCGGCCGTAACCGCTGCTGCGGCCGTAGCCGATGCCGAAATCACGGGTGCCGTGGCTGGCCGGAGCGCGGACGGCGGAGCGGCCGAAGACCGGGGCGGAGACGTTGCGTTGGATGCTGCGGGACGGGTTCATGGCGGGTTCCTGCGGAGGGGTGTGGGTTGGTGTGCTGGTAAAGTACAACACCTAACCAATCCCGCCATGGGCCGGAAGTCACCCCACCGAAGACCTACTGCAACCGGCGGGGCCGCGCACGACCCAATCCCTTAGACAGATGGGTTGCGGCGGCGAAAGGTTGCAGTCGCTCGGGCATGACCGACGGCAGGGGCCGCAGCTGCGAGAAGCCGCGGGTACGGGGAGCGAAGCAATCCGTCTGATCCCCAGCGGCCTTGACAGGCACTGCAGCCACAACCCCGCCATTGCGCCCAAGGCGCGACACGCTTCTGATGCCCCGAGTCCCGAGTCCCGAGTCCCGCCGGCCCCAGGCTGCGACCGGCCTACAGGATCGGCGCGAGCCCCGCACCGAACGCGGTGAAGATCCGCGTACTCAAACCCTTGAAGCCCAGGTCGACCTCGGGGAAGTCCCCGACCGGCCGGTAGCAGTCGCGGAAGCCCGGCTCGTCGCGATACAGCGGCATCGGGCAGTCCGGGCCGAGCACGAACTCGTAGCTGGTGGCGTAGCGCACCGGCCACAGATCGAAGATCGGCAGGTACTCGGAGACCTTGGCCAGCGAATACTCCAGCCCGGACAACACCGGCAGCTTGTCGCGCCGCGCGATGGTCCAGGAGTTGGCCGGGGCGATATCGCGGCGGATGCTGGTCGCCAGCGCACGTGCAAACGCGACGTCCTCGATCACCACCGCGCTCTCGGTGTTGTAGTGGTCCCCGCGCGGGTCGAAGTTGTGGGTGCCGATCACGCCGACGCGCTCGTCGATCACCAGCGACTTGGCATGCAGGCCGATGCGCACGCCGGCACGCTTGAGCGGCACCGGCTCGTTGGCGCGGCGCGAGGCGTAACGCAGCGCGGCGTACTCGCGCGACAAGGCGCGGCGGTAATGGTTGCGCCCGATCGCGCTGCGGCGGTCGTAGCGCTGGCGCAGCACGCGCCGGTCGATGCCGCTTGCGTCGGTATCCGTACCGGTGTCGCCGGCGTCGGGTGGGGCCAGCAATGGCAAAGCCGCGCCGGTGGCGGCGATGTCGATCGGCGCATCCATCGGAAACGGCTTGTACTCGTAGATGTCGAAATCGAAGTCGCGCAGGTAGCGGCGTTTGTACTTGTGCGACAGCGCATAGACGATGAACGCATCGGTCGCGGCCAGGCTGTTGGTCGATACGATCGTCCGCGGCGGATGCGCACGCGCCTGCAGTTCGCGAAACAGGTCCTGCGCCGTCTTCGACAGCACCAGGTACGGCGTCTGCAGCAACACCTCCTCCTGCGCGGAGGCGATCAGCTCGCGCAGTGAATCGCTGGCAGTGCCGTTGCCGAGGGTGCCATCGTGGTGCTTGTCGGGCGAATCGGAGATGTAGCGGACCTCGCCGACCGCGATCGCGCGGTCGACCAGTTCGCTCGCCACCATCGCGCTGTCGTCGGCGTCGCGCCGCATCGCGGCGGCCCGCGCGGGGCGCTGGTACTGCGTCGGCGGCAGTGCCGGCGCGCCGTGGGCGAGCAGGTGCCGGCCGACGTCGTAGAGCCGCTCCACCGCGACGCTGCGATGGTCGTCCCAGAACAGCTCGAACCCGCTGTGCATCACTCGCGCGGTCGGTCCGGCGACCAGCAGGTCGCGGTCGCGGAAATTGAACCGCTCGTCCCAGTCGTAGTAGTCGTCCTGGTAGTTGCGCCCGCCGGTGATGCCGATCGCGCCGTCGATCAGCAGCAGCTTGTTGTGCATGCGCTGGTTGAGCCGGCGCCAGCAACAGGCCGCCGCCAGCACGTACTGCGGATTGCTGATGCGCGCGCGCTGCAGCAGCGGGTTGTACAGCTTGAGCCGGAAGTTGGCGTGCGCGCCGGCCAGCGCCGTCAGCGTGTCGACGTGTTCCAGGCCGGACAGCTGGTCCATCAGCAGACGCACGCGCACACCGCGGCGCGCGGCGGCGAGCAGCTCTTCGAGCACCAGCCGGCCGGCATCGTCCTCGGCGACGGCTTCGACGCCGAGCATGCGGTGGCCGCGCTTCGGCCGCACGCGCGTGTGCTCCTGCCGTCCGGGGACGAGACCGACGTCGTCGAGCTGCTCGCCGCGCTGCGCGCGGCCCTGCCGCGCCCGACGGTGGCACCGAGCCCGGCGGCCAGTCCTGCCGCCAGCGCGCCGCCGGGCAATGACGGGATCGACCCGTCATTGCTGGCGCGCTATCAGGCCGCGATCCAGCAGGCGGTGCTGTCCAAGTGGACCCGTCCGGAAACCGTGCCGCTGGGCGCGCGTTGCAAACTCGTCATCCGCCAGTTGCCCGGCGGCGAGGTGATGAGCGCAGAGGTCTCCTCGCCCTGCGACTACGACGAGCAGGGCCGGCGCTCGATCGAGGCCGCCGTGCTGAAGGCGCAGCCGCTGCCGCACGCGGGGTTCGAACCGGTGTTCAACCGCACGCTGATCTTCACCTTCACCGCGCAGGACCGCTGAGTACGCGGGTGGTTCCGGGGGCGATCCCCAGCCAGTGCCGGACTTGGATTCAGCTTTGAGCCAGCGTTCACGTTCAGGCTGTTAACAATTGTGCACTGTGATCACTCGCTCTTGACCCGGAACTGCCGATGAACCGACCCCTGCGCTGGCTGGCCGCGCTGCTCGCCCTCCTGCTGCCCCTGACCGCCGCTGCCCAGCAACAGGGTCTGGAGATCGACATCGTCGGCGGCAGCGCCGCGGCCCTGCCGATCGCGGTCGCAGCCATCGTGGGCGGCGCCGGCCACCTGGCCCTGGGGTTCGCGGTGGGGGCGACGGTGGGGGCGGGCGCGTACTCGGCGGTGTTCCGGGCCCTCAGCGTGGCCTCCCGACGCCCCGTCGCGATGGGTCTGATCTACATCCTGCTGTGGGAGAACCTGCTGGCCGGGTTGGTCGAGGGGACTCGGGTGCTCA
>JAHWKC010000068.1 GCA_019348095.1 Pseudomonadota bacterium
TTCAGCGGGTGGATACCTGTCTGGCCTGTATACGACGCGTCCGACCAGATCCCTGCTGCACAGCGTAGGTTGCCGCCGTGGAGGAGGCGGTCCAGGTCCTGCCGGTCGCGCCGTGGGCACTGGCCGCCGTGTCGGTGGTGCTCGTCGTCGCCCTCAGCGTGCCACCCGGCGGCCCGCGCCCCGCCACCGTCCGCTCCGGGCCGAGCCCGGTCGCGGGACGCGCGGGCGCCGCCGTGGCGCTGCTGCTGGCGCTGGTCGTGGCCCTGGTCGCCCGGCTGGGTCCGGCGAGCGAGCTGCGCAACCCGGTGCCGGCGCTGGTCATCGGGCTCGGCTGGCCGCTGCTGCTCCTGCTGCCGACCGTGGTCGGGCTGGTCCGGCACCGGGAGGACACGCCCGACGCGGAGGGTCGCGGCGACGTCTGGCCCGCCGTCACGGCCGCGCTGGCCGTGCTCGGGTTCCTGACCCTGCCGGCGGCGCCGACGCGCCCGGCGGCGATCTTCGTGGCGGTCGTGGCGTACGCCCTGGTCACGGTCGCCGCGGCCGTCGCGTTCGGCCGGCGGGCGGTGGGTGAGCGGCTGGAGGTGCTCGGCCTGCTGGCGCGCTGGCTGTGCGCCTATCCGATGCTCATCTGGCGCCTGCTGCGGGCGCCGCGGCCGGACCTCTACCTGATCGGCTACCCCGGCATCCTCGATGCGTTCCTGATCGCGCCGATCGCGCGGCTGCGGCGCGTGCCGGTGGCCTGGGATGTCTTCCTGTCGATGTACGACACGGTCTGCGAGGATCGCCGCCTGCTCCGGCCCGGCAGCGTGCCGGCCAGCATGCTGCGCTCGCTCGAACGGCGGGCGCTGCGCTTGCCCGACATTGTCTTCATGGACACCCGCGCCCATGCGCGCCGGCTGGAGCGTTTGTTCGGGTTCGACGAAGGCCGCTGCGACGCGGTCTGGGTCGGCGTGGAGACCGAGCACTTCGGGTGCACCGAAGCGGCACCGGCACCGGCACCGGCGCAGGGCGCCGAGGTGCTGCGCGTGCTGTTCTACGGCCAGTTCATTCCGCTGCACGGCGCGGCAACCATCGTCGCCGCCGCAGGCCTGCTGCGCGACGAACCGATCGAATGGCAACTGGTCGGCCGCGGCCAGGAAGCCGCCCGCATCCGGGCGATGCTGGCCCGCGATCCGTTGCCACGGGTGCAGTGGACCGATTGGGTCGAGTACGCGCAACTGCAGCGGTTGCTGGCCGCAGCCGACCTGTGTCTGGGCATCTTCGGCAGCTCGGAAAAAGCCGCAAGCGTCATTCCCAACAAGGTGTTCCAGATCCTCGCCGCAGGACGGCCACTGGTGACGCGCGACTCGGGTGCGATCCGTGAGCTGCTTTCACCATCGTCCCCCTGCACGTATCTTGTGCCGGCCGGTGATGCTCGCGCACTGGCCGATGCGGTGCTTGCCCATCGACGCAGCCTCGCCGCTGACGGGGCCCGGCGAGTCTGCCACCAGCGGTTGAACGACCGCATCGATGCCGCCGCGATCGGGCGGCAATTCCTCGACATGACACAACGCAGGTTGCACCGGCAATGACAAACCCACTGGTCCAGGATGCCTTGCTGGGTCCCGCCGCTCCCGAGCTGGGCTGGGTCCCGGCACCGCGTTACCTGCTCCGGCGTCGCCGCATCCTGCGCCAGCTCCGTGACGTGCCGCCAGGCGATGTGGTGGAGATCGGCTCCGGCGCCGGCATGCTGCTGCAGGAACTGGCCGAACGGGGCCATCACTGCCACGCACTGGAGACCTCGGCGCAGGCGCGAACGCTGATCCGGGCGCTGTGCGAAAAATCCGGGTACCCCATCGAGGTCCACCAGACCGCGCCGCAGGACTGGACGGGGCGGTTTCCGCTGGTCATGGCGTTCGAGGTCCTCGAGCACATCGAGGACGACCGCGCCGCCCTGCGGCAATGGGCCAGCTGGCTGGCACCCGGGGGCACGCTGCTGATCTCGGTGCCGGCCCACCCACGCCAGTGGAACGCCGCCGACGTGTGGGCCGGGCACTTCCGGCGCTATCGCAGAGGCGAACTGGTCGGGCTGGTCGAGGCGGCCGGGCTGCGACTGGAGCACATCGAATGTTTCGGGTTTCCGCTGGGCAACCTCACCGAGCGGGTCCAGGCCCGCGGCGTGGCCCGCGCCTTCCGGCAGTCCGGCGATCAGGGCCGGCGCCAGGACAACAATGACCGCAGCGGCATCGAGCGCGGCCACGTCCTGCGCTGGTACCCGCTGCTGCGCTCGGTACCGGGCAAGGCTGCGCTGCATACGGCTTTCGTCCTGCAGGCGATGTTCAATCGCTTGCCGCTGGGCAACGGCTACCTGCTGCGCGCCACCCGCCCTCTGTGAGGCGCGAGTCGATGGGGCACGATTCAACGGAGCATGAGTCGATGAAGCGCGGCCCGATGAAGCGCATCCTGCACCTGCTGGGGCTGGCGGTCGCCATCGCGGCATTCGCCTATTTCGTGCTGTACGCATACCGCGCACTGGCCGGCCAGGACCTCAGCCAGTTGCTGCAACCGCGGGTGATGCTGGCCGGCGCGTTGCTGACCGGCCTGTACGCGCTGCTGGTGCCGCTCACGGCGGTGGCGTGGTCGTGGCTGCTGCGGGGGCTGGGGCAACCGGCCGCGTTCGCCGTGACCGGACCGATCCTCGCCACCACCCAGATGGGCAAGTACCTGCCGGGCAATGTCGCCCACCATCTCGGGCGGGTGGTGGTCGCCCGCGGCCACGGCCTGGACACCGGCAGGACCGTGCTGTCGATGGCCTACGAAACCCTGCTGGTGCTGGTCGCGTGCGCCCACGTCAGTGCGCTGACGTTCCTGTGGAGCCCGCCGGCGGCGCTCGCGCAATGGCCGTTGGCGCAGTACCGTGCGCCGCTCGTGGTCGCCATCTCGGGCGGTGCACTGGCAATCATGCTGGCCGCGCCGCGGATCGCGGGCATGATCACCCGGCTGCGTGCCGGGCAAGGCGCGCCCGCCGCCGCAGCGGTCCGCGGGCACCCGGGCTGGTTCACATCCCTGGGCTGCTACCTGATCTATTCGTTGAATTTCGCGCTGGTCGGCGTCGGCTTGTGGGCGGTCGCAAAGAGCCTGTCGCCCGATCCGGTCGGCGCCGCCAGCCTGGTTCTGCTGGTGGGTGCATTTGCCAGCAGCTGGATCCTCGGTTTCCTCGCGCCCGGCGCGCCGGCCGGGCTCGGCATCCGCGAAGCGGTCCTGTCGCTGTGGCTCGGCAGCACGTTCGGCGCCACGGTCGCGGTTGCGCTGATCGTGATGCTGCGCATTGCCACTACACTCGGCGACCTGCTGAACTTCCTCTGGGGCAGTGCCGCACTCGCCCGCGGCCGCAGGCTCCGGCTGCAATGAGGCATGTCGTTGGTTCCGGCAGGCAATCGGGCGACGCGCTTGCCGCCGCCACACCACGGTGATCATTTTTTTGTCCATACCACCTACCTGTTCGGAGCACCGCTCAGCATGAAGCTCATCATCCAGATTCCCTGCCTCAACGAATCCGAGACCCTGGGCGTCGCGTTGGGTGCACTGCCGCGCCAGGTGCCGGGTTTCGACCAGGTCGAATGGCTGATCATCGATGACGGCTCCACCGACGACACTGCCGCGCTGGCCAGGCAGCTCGGGGTCGACCACGTCATCCGGCACCCGGTCAATCGCGGGCTGGCCACGGCCTTCATGACCGGGCTCGATGCGTGCCTTCGGCTGGGCGCTGACGTCATCGTCAACACCGACGCGGACAACCAGTACGAGGCAGCCGACATCCCCAGGCTGACCGCCCCGGTGGTCGCCGGCGAGGCCGACATGGTCATCGGCAGCCGGCCCATCGCCGAGACCGAGCATTTTTCCTGGATCAAGAAAAAACTGCAGCGCCTCGGCAGCTGGGCGGTGCGCATGGCCAGCAAGACCCAGGTGGAGGATGCACCCAGCGGCTTCCGCGCGATCTCGCGCGAGGCCGCGATGCGCCTGAACGTCTTCAGCGCCTACACCTATACGCTGGAGACCATCATCCAGGCCGGCCAGAGCAACCTGCGCATTGCCTGCGTGCCGGTACGCACCAACGCCGACCTGCGCCCTTCGCGCCTGGTGAAGAGCATCCCCAGCTACGTGAAACGGTCGCTGCTGACCATCGTGCGCGTGTTCGTGATCTACCGGCCGCTGGCACTGTTCGTCTATGCGGGCTCGGTTTTCCTGATCATCGGCCTCCTGGCCGGCCTGCGCTTCGTCTTCTATTACCTGCAAGGTGCCGGCGGCGGCCACGTGCAGTCGGTGATATTCGCATCGCTGTTCATCACCCTGGGCGTACTGCTCTACATGATGGGCCTGATCGGTGACCTGATCGCCACCAACCGCAAGCTCCTCGAGCGGGTCAGCCTGCAATTGCGCCGTCTCGACCTGCCCCGCGACCTGCCCCGCGAGTGACCGCCATGGACCGCCGGTGGTTGCACCCGCGCTCCGCTCTGCTCGCCCTGCTGCTGTATGCGGCGGTGGCTGCCCTCACCCTGGGCGCCAATCCTTTCAAGGGCGAAACGATCACGCCGTTCGACGTGCTGGTCAGCCAAAGGGCCTGGGAGTTCGTCGACCCTGACGCCCAAGTCAAAAGCTACCAGCGCTCGGACATCCTCAACGCGCTGCTCCCACAGTGGGAGGTCGCCAAGAAGCAGCTTCAGGAAGGCCGGGTGCCGCTGTGGAACGACAAGGTCGCCGGCGGCGGCACGTTCCTGAGCCTGAACACGAACCTGTTCACCCCGGCTTTTGCGATATTCGCCGTCACGCCCGATCCGGCGCTCGGCTTCTATCTTGGGACGCTGTTCAACCTGGCGCTTGCCGGGCTGGGCATGCACCTGTTCCTGCGCAGGCACGTGGGCGGCCCTGCCGCCATCATCGGCGCGATCACCTTCGAGCTCTGTGGCTTCAACGCCGCATGGCTGTACTGGCCCCACGTGCTTACGCTGATCTGGGCGCCGTGGCTGTTGTGGGCGATCGACCACTGCGCGCACCGGCCCGGAGCCGGCAACAGCCTGCTGGTGGCGGCGAGCTCGGCACTGGTGTGGCTGGGCGGATTTCCGTTCCTGAGCGTGCTGGTGATCGAGATGGCCGGGCTGTACGCGCTCATCCTGCTGATAAGCCGGTGGCGCAGCGGCGACAGGCCGTGGCAGTTCGCGGCATGGTGCCTGGCCGGCACCGGGCTCGGGCTGTTGCTCGCGGCACTGCCGGTGCTCGGGCTTTTGTACTGGCTGCAGCAGTTCGATCTGGGCTACCGCGAGGGCCGCGGCAGCTACCTCGACCTCGGCCACTGGAAGCAGTTGTTTCCGCCGTGGGCCTACCGGGTACAGCGGGTCGAACAGACGATGTACGTCGGCGCCTCGATGATGGCGCTTGCCGCGGTGGCGCTTACGGCGTTTCTGGCTACGGTGCTCCGTTGGCGTGGCGTCCGGCCCTTGCCGCTGTTCGGCGTGCTGCTCGTGGCGATCACCGCGGGCCTGGTGTTCGAACTCTGGCCCATGTGGCTGATCGGCTGGTTGCCCGGCATGACGTTCAACTCCTGGTCGCGCGCCATCGGCCTGCTCGACCTCGGTCTGGTCATTCTGGGTGCACTGGGCTTTGACCTGCTGTGGCGCGCGGCAAGAAACCAACCGCTTCGGGCTGCGCTGGTGGTCGTCGGGCTGGTGCAGGTCATCGAGATCTCGATGTTCTTCAGGGACTTCAACGGCCCGGTGCCGGGCGAGTACTACTTCCCACCGACCGCCTCGATCGAGTACGTGCGCGAGCGCGCAGGCCCGTTCGATTACGTCATCACCGACAAGTCCTTCGTCATGTCGGGGACCTTGGGCGTGTACGGACAGCGCGAATGGCTGGCGCACTACTTCCGCATCCCGGCCCTGCAGGACGCGCTGCACGAAATGGCGAAGCGTCCGTTCAATTCGCACCGCGCCTCGGCGTCGCGTTTTCCCGCTTCCCACATCAAGTACGACGCGCCGGCAATGGCCGATTACAACGTCCGCTACGCGCTGATCGACTCACGCCACGGCCCCGGCACGCCCGAGCGCATCGACGTGGAGGCCGATGGCGAGCACGTTGCGCTTCCGGCCATGCCGGAGCATGCGTATCTGCAGCACTTCAAGCTGCCAGAGGCGACCGCGCTGCTGGGCCTGTCGGTACGGCTGGCGACCTACCGCAAGTCGAAGCTCCCCGGGCGGGTCACCCTGCGAGTGCTGGACGCCGGCAACCATGCGGTGGCGGAAGCCACGATCAACGCCGCGCAGGTCAAGGACAACACGTACATGGACTTTCACTTCACCCAGCCGGTGACGCTGGCGGCCGGCGACTACGCATTCTCGCTGGCCTATGAACCCCAGGATCCAGGTCCGTGGAGACTGACCGCCTGGGCCTTTGAAACGCCGGATCCGGCGACTGAGCTCAGCATCGACCGCGAATCCTTTGCTGGCACCATCCAGTATCAACTGCTGGCGCAGGAGTCCGGGGGCAGCGCGTTCCGCCGCGTGTTCATGGCCGACGGCACCGTCGTGCTCGAGAACGGCGAGCACCCGGGCGGCCCCTACTTCATTGCCGATCTGGACGATCGTGCCGATTCGCGCGCCGGGGGCACGGTCCAGGTCACGCGCTACCGGTCCGACGCCTTCACCCTGCGCTATCTGGGCAACACCAGCGGATACGTCATCGTGCCCATGAGCATGACTGGCGACTGGCGAGTAACGGTGGACGGATCACCGGTCGAGCCGTCGCTCAAGAATGGCGTGATGCCCGCGGTGCCGGTCTCCGCTCCGGCGACGATCCGCTTCGAATACCGGCCGGAGCTGTTGCGCTGGCTGTGGCCGTGGCTGGCCGCGGTGGCCGCGGCCCTGCTGGCGATGGCCTGGGCCAGCCGGTGGAGCAGAAGGCCGGCTCGATGACGCAGGCGCTGACCCGGGCGCGGATCCTGCCGACCGCGGCGCTGGTGGCGTTGATCTTCCTGGCCAAGTTCGTGGCCTACGGATGGCTGGTCACGCCGCTGTGGGACATCCCCGACGAGTCCGGCCACTATTCCTACGTCGAGGACATCATCCGCGGCGAATGGCCGGTGGTCGGGCAGGCGCGCATGGGCGATGAGGTCACGCGGTCCTGGAAAGACCCGGCCGCCACGCCAGGCATGAACTGGATCGCGCAACACCCGCCCCTGTTCTATGTCCTGGATGCGCCGCTGGTCATGGCGGCGCGGGCCGCCGGGCTCGATTTCGAGCAGCAGGTACGCATGGCGCGCATGGCGGGTGCGCTGTTTGGCGCGCTGACCATCCTCGGCCTCGCGTTGTTCCTGGCCCGGGCCAGCGGCCGGGAAGAGCTCGGCCTCGCCGGCGGCATCTTCCTGGCGGCAACGCCGATGTTCACCCACCTGAGCACCGGCGTCAGCCACGACACGCTGGTGGCGTGCACCGCCGCCTGGGCCGCCTACTGGTGCGTGCGGTGGCTGGAGTCCGACAGGTTCCGCCATCTCCTCTACGCCGCCGCATTGGTCGCGCTGTGCACCGTCACCAAGCTGACCGCACTGGCGATGGCGGTGCCGCTGTTCTTCGCGTTGGCCTGGCGGCTATGGCGCCAGCGCGGCCATCTGCCACCTCATCACTGGATCTACCGCACGGCCGCGCTGTGGCTGGTCATGTTCGTTCCCATGTGCCTGTGGATCGCATGGAACCTGATGACCGTCGGCGCGATCTTTCCCGACTCGGGCATCCTCTATGACGTCACCCTCGTGCCGATCGGCTTCTTCGAGATGATGGTGCGCTTCCCGTTCTGGCAGCACACCCTGCTCAACTTCGTTGCGCTGATAGGCTGGAATGGCTCCGACGGCGGCGCGCTCAACTGGCTGCACGCAACCGGCCCGATGGCCCGCTACTTCCTTGTCTTGTTCGGCGCGGGCGGGCTGGCGGTGCTGCTCAGCCCGGTGCTCGGGCGCTTGCAGCGGCGAGCGCGGCAGGTCGCGGCCGGGCTCTCGCTGCTCGTGCTCGCCTACATCGGCTGGGCGCTGCCACTGACCCAACTGGCGATGTGGATCTGCGTGTTTCTGCTGGGCGCGCTCGTTTTAACGCTGGTGGCCAATTCCCGCCGTTTCGCCGCGGCTGACGGCCCGGGCTGGCTGCTTGCCACGGCGGCGCTATGCACGCTGGTGTTCGTGTCCATCTACTACGAACACCTGTGGTCGGGGTTCACCGGCGTGATGCGCGCCACCCACGGGCGTTATTTGTATCCGGTGGTTCCGTTCGTGCTGCTGATCCTGCTGTGGCCGTTCCGCAGCCGCGCCGCCAGTCGTGCGGTGTTGTGTGGCGCGGTGGGTGCAATGGTGCTTGCCGACGGCTTTTTCCTGCACCAGGTGTTCCAGCTGTACGGGCAGCTGTGAGCATGAACATGCGTTCGACCGTCATCGTGCTTTTCGTTGCGGCCGCTTGCCTGCTCTGGTGGCCCTTCCATACCCAGACCTCGCTCTACAGCGCCGGCGCTGCCGGCTCGACTCCTGCCGGAGAGATCCTCGAAGGCTTCGTGCTGGAGCAGCGCGTGCGCGCCGGTGCCGCCGATATGACGGCGGCGCCGGCTCTGGAAACCCACCGGCAGCAGCATTGTTTCGGCATCCGCTTCGCGACCTATCGCCGCTCCAACGGCGGCCGGCTGGATGTCGGCTGGCGCCAGGGTGATCGCACCCAGCAGTGGCGGGTCAGCGCCGCCCGCCTCGTCGACAACAAGTACCGCTACTTCTGCCCGGACCAGCCGTTCGCGGCGCAGGAGGACTTCGATCTGCGCATCAGCGGCGTGGATGGCCAGCCCGGCAACGCGGCCACGCTGTGGCTGGTCGACGGCCTCGAGGAAGGCACGCAGGACGCCGCCTTGGCGTTCATGAACTTCATCAACAACCCCGAGAACGCCGCGTCGTGGCACCAGACGACGGGGTACATCCCGATCACGAACGAGTCCGTGCAGCTGCTGGAGGAGGAGGGCTGGTTCGAGGAGAACCCCAACTCCGCCGTCGCCGGTGAGCAGCTGGAGGCCGCACCGGACTCGCCGGCCACCGCCGGGGTGCTGATGGGCAACTTCGTGGCCATCCGCGACGTGATCACCGGCGCCATCGAGGACGTGCTCGTCAACGACCTCGACCCCGCCGAGCGCTTCGACGTGGTGCTCTGCCCGCCCGCGCCCGTGGTCGCGATCCCGCACGACCACTCGCCCGATTTCCACGCCCGCACCCTCGACATCGACGGCACGCCGCGGCCCTACCTCGACTTCCTGGTCTGGTCCTCGCTCGCCACGGGCGCGGACCTGCCCGCCGCCGTCGCGCCGGTGATGCGGTCGTCGCGCCAGGTGCCACCCCGCCCGGCGCCCGACTGCACCGGTATGAGCGTGTAGCCGGCGATCCCCGATTCTGCCGCTGCCTTGATGAGCCGAGGCACAAGCGGCGTATCGATCAGGATTTCCACGCGCTTGCGAGTGAATGTCTCAATCATGCCGCTATCCGATTGCCGACGCCAACATAGCGAAGAAGGCTATGCCAAAAATGATGTTGAACGGGAACGTCACCCCCAGCGACATCGACAAGTACAAACCTGGATCGGCCTCAGGCAGCGCCAGGCGCATCGCAGCCGGCACCGCGATGTACGAGGCACTGGCGGCGAGAATTCCAAGCGCTGCTGCCGAACCCGCGTC
>JAHWKC010000069.1 GCA_019348095.1 Pseudomonadota bacterium
GGTCATGACGGCAGGCTCGGGGAAAGGCTGGCGATTATAGCGGCCGCGGGCCGTTATCATGGGCCGTGGCGCCTGCCGTCGCGCGATACCTTCACTCCTTACGGACGTCGCCGTGTTCAATCGCACCACTGCTGTCATCCTCGTCGTCGCCCTCGCCGCCGCGCTTGGGCTGTGGGCATCGCAGCACGTGTTCGCCCCTAAAGCTGCATCGACCTGGCCGCAGACCACGGCGGTTCGCCTGTTCGAACCCCCGCGGGAGCTGCCAGCGTTCAATCTGCGACAGTCCGATGGCACTCCACTGGTGCCCGGTGAACTGCGCGGGCACTGGACCCTGGTGTCGCTGGGCTTCACCCATTGCCCCGACATCTGCCCGATGACGCTGGCCGAGTTGTCCAAGGCGCAACGGCAGTGGGAATCGATTCCGGAAGCGCGCCGCCCGCGCGTGTTGTTCATCTCGGTCGACCCCGAACGCGACTCGCCCGACCGCATCGGCCAGTACGCGCACGCGTTCCACCAAGACACCCTGGCCGCGACCGCCGACATCCCGGTACTGCAGGACTTCGCCCGCTCGATCAGCATGGTGTTCGCCAAGGTGCCACCGGCCGAAGGCGCGCCGGCCGACCAGTACTCGGTGGACCACAGCGCGTCGATCGCGGTGCTGGACCCCCGCGGCCGCATGTCGGGCGTGATCCAGGCGCCGTTCGAGCCGCTGGCGATCGCCGCCGACATGGCGTCGCTGACCGAAGCCGCCGCGCCGTGAACCTGGTCACGCGCCTGACCTATGTGCTGCCGCACCGGCTGCTGTCGGGGATGGCGCGTGCGCTGGCGTATTCGGACCGCCCGCGCCTGAAGCAATGGCTGATCGATACCGTCGCGCGACGGTTCGGGGTCGATTTGAGCGAAGCGGCGCAGCCGGATGCGCGCGCCTATCCGACCTTCAATGCGTTCTTCACCCGGGCGCTGCGCCCCGGCGCGCGCGTGGTCGATGCCGATCCGCGTGCGTTGCTGATGCCGGCCGACGGGCGCATCAGCCAGTGCGGCCCGATCACGCCGGACGAGGACGGCGCAGGCCGCATCTTCCAGGCCAAGGGGCAGTCGTTCACCGCGGCCGAGCTGCTGGCCGACGCCGACGCGGCCCGGCCGTTCCTGGGCGGACTGTTCGCCACCGTCTACCTGTCACCGAAGGACTACCACCGGGTGCACATGCCATGGACCGGCAGGCTGCGCCAGACCGTGCACGTGCCGGGACGCTTGTTCAGCGTCGGGCCGGACGCGGTACGCACGGTGCCGCGGCTGTTCGCCCGCAACGAGCGCCTGGTCTGCCATTTCGATACCGATTTCGGTCCGATGGCGGTGGTCATGGTCGGCGCGTTGCTGGTGTCGGGGGTGGAGACGGTCTGGAGCGGCGAGGAGATCCCCGCGTATGGCCGGACGGTCACCATCAAGGACTACCGCGGCGAGAACATCACCCTCGAGCGTTTCGAGGAGATGGCGCGGTTCAACTACGGCTCCACCGTGGTGGTGCTGCTGCCGCCCGGGGTGGCCGAGCTGGCCAGGGGGCTGGGCGCGGAGTCGCCGGTCAAGTTGGGCCAGCGCCTGGCCACGCGCCGCGAGGGCTCCTAGTCCACGTAGGTGGGGCTGGTTCCGTAGGCTGGGCTGACAGTCCCCGTCAGGGCTTCAGTGCGCCAGCCGCGTTGGGCTTGGCCGCCCAGCCTACGGCGTGGATTGGTTTTCGCAGCCCTTGAGGCTCAGCACCTGCCCCTGCCGAATCGGGTAACGCGGCGGCTCGATGGCGTTGTTTTCCGCCAGGTCACCGGCACTGCACTGGAACCTGCGCGCGATCGAGCTCAGCGTTTCGCCGCGGCGCACCCGGTGTTGCCGCGGCGCGGTGGCAGCAGTAGCAGCAGTGGCAGTCGCCTTGGCGGCGGTCGCCGGCGCTGTCGATCCGGCCCGCACGACCGCCGCGCCGGGATCGCTGTTCACCAGCGTGCGGGCCAGTTCCGCGCGGGGCCCGCGGGTGCACCAGCGGTGATAGAGGCCGGCGATCCTGCGGGTGGCATCGAGCGGGGTTCCGGCCGCGATCACGTCATCGGCGTCGTAGCGCGGGTTGAGGTTGCGCAACACGCGCATGAAGCCGTCGCGGGTGCCGCCGTTGCCGAGGCAGATCGTCAACTGGTAGATCGAACTGGGCTGCTCCAGCGTGATCGCCGCCGGCCTGGGATCGACCTCGGGAAACTCCAGCCCGTACTGCTTGGGATGCAGGTACAGCCAGGCCGCGGCGATCACCATCGGTACGTAGTCGCGGGTTTCCGGCGGAAACTGGCGATACACCGATTCGTCCCAGAAATCCTTGCCGCCGCTGGCGCGATGGATGCGTCGCGCACGGCCCTCGCCGCCGTTGTAGGCGGCCAGCGACATCTCGATGCTGCCGTCGAGTTCGCGCAGGCGCTCGTTGAGGTAGGCCACGCTCGCCTCGGCCGCGGCGAACGCGTCATAGCGGGTGTCGAAACCGGTGCCGTCCTCACCCAGGCCGAAGCGTTTGCCGGTGGCGTACATGAACTGCATCGGCCCGGCCGCGCCGGCGCGCGAGGTCGAGTGCACCCGGCCATTGGACTCCTTGGCCATGATCCCGAACAGCAGCGCCTCGGGCAGCTCGGCGCGCTGGTAGTGCGGCCACATCAGGTGGCGCATGTGCTGGTAGTTCTCATGGCTGGTCATCAGCGCGCTGCGCATGTCGGTCAGCCAGCGGCGGATCGCCTCCTGCACCGCCGGGTTGTACTGGACCATCCGGTCGAAGTCGTGGCCCTCGTCGGCCAGCAGTGCAGCGGCGCGCGCGGCCTCGGGCACATCGGCGGCCGCGCCCTGCGCGATGACGCTGTGGTCGGGTTCCGCCGCCATCGGGTCGGCCGGCACCGGGTCGGCCAACTCGGTGCCGTCCACCGGGCCCTCGGCATCGGCCTGGGCCTTGAGCAACCGCTTGTAGCTGGTCAGCATCGTCGCCAGCGAGCAACCGCGCTGGCGGGCGCAGGCGGTGATGACGTCCTCCATGTCCTCCAGCGCGGCATCACTTTGCGCCTGTGCCTCCGGATCGGCATTGCCGATCCGGACCACCGCCTCGCGATAGCGGGTTTCCGCGGCCTGCATGCGTTGGTTGAGGGTCTCGGCTGCGGCCAGGTCACGGCGCGATTGCGCATCGGCAGTGCGCGGCACGACGGCCAGCACCAGCACGACCAGTGGGACGATCACACGGAAGCGAGTGAAGTCGGGCATGACAGCGTCGGTGCGGGGCGTTGCAGGGTAGCCCCGCGCCGAGAACACCCGCAACGGCGAGACCGCGTACACCGTCGCAGTTTCGATCTAGGATCGGCCGGCATCGCCACCGACTCCTCACATGGACATGGATCCCAAGACGCAGGCCATCCGGCGCGGCTAAGCCGTCACCACGCCAGATGCACTGCCGACAGCCGCGATCAGGTGTTCCTAACTAGGCCAATACCTACGCCCCAACGAAGAGTCCACGCATGCGGATGAGGGCGCAGATCACGATTGCCGCGCAAATCACCCAATAGATACTCCGCAGACCTTGGCTCGGACCTTGCCTCAGGCGCGACAGCAAATCAGCCACGACAACCACCGAGGCCATCATGAAGACAAACGCTGTCCGGCTGCCGGACGCCGTCGAAGTAGGCGACCACCCTAGCAGCAGCAATGTTCCTGCCCCGGTAAGGAGCGCCAGCGCCAGCATGGGCTCACGCAAGCTGGTCCGGCTGGTCGACGCAATGCCCGCGACTGATACCAGACAAGCGAAGGAATAGACGGACACAGCCATTACCGCGTACGCGATCGGACGTGACGCCGAGGCCGCGCCAAGAGGAAAACCCCTTAGCCAGACAGGCTCATACCCTACGATGACCAAGAGGTGGCAACCGGCGATCCAAAGCAAACCGGGCAGCAGCGACCAGCGAAGAAGAACCGGCACGCTTGAACGGATCAGCGCCAAGAGAGCTACGAAGCTGGCCAGAAGCATCAACCAGTTCTCTGGCGCCAGTACGATCCTCGAAACCAGGCCCAAGCCGATGTTGAGCTTGTCATCGAACCCTAGCGCTGAGAAATCGGGAAACCAGGTCGCCTGCTCCGCCTCGAACCGATTGGCATTGCCTGGCGCTGTCAATGCAACGGCCGTGCTAATCGCAATGGCGAGAGCGAAAATATAGTGCCATGACTTGGCCGTGCCATGGCTTGAGCGCCAAGCGAGCGAAATGCTGACAAGGGCCAGGAGCATAATTGCGACCTGCTCGCTGTAGGCAGCGAGACCTCCACAGACCAACGCAGCAGTCACCTGCCAGGGTCCCGCGGCGTTCGAACGGAAATACACCGTCAGGGCAAATGCCCCCAAAGCGGCCGGCCAAAGATAATTGACCGACCCGGTCAGCCACCATGCCGCCCACCAGATCACGTCGGGATGCACGAGCAGCACGAGACACGCCACCAACGCCAACCCGAAGCCGGTTGCTCGTCTGGCTCCGGAGGCCAACACCGCCATCGAGTAGGTAAGCAACATGAACATCAGGATGTTCAGAAGCTTCCACAACCAGACGTGGTTGACCACTAGCACGAGCATAAACTCGATCGGAATCCGCCCCGTCCAGCGCGAATAGCGGAATGCCAGAAACTCCCACAGGTTTTTTTGATCCAATGCAGCTGAAAAATAAAGATCGTCCGCAAAGCCATGCTTATGCAATACCAGCACATGCAGCAAAGTTACTGCAAGGAGCACCGCTAACCCGACAGCATAGCTGGCGCATCTCGACCACCGGACATCATTCAAAATTCGCATGGCAGCTCCACAAGGATGTGGCCACGCTCTGTCTCATATCCCGCATATATCTGACCGTGGGGCAACTCACTACCGCCCCTTGCATAGTTCAGCGAGCCTTGCAGGCCGATACCGGAGTAATCAATCGCATCCCCGTACCTTTCATTGAGAAAATTCGAGACATCCGACCGCAGTACAACACGCGTCTTTAGGCGCAGATATTCACCCGTTCCGGGATCACGCGCGAGAAGCAGCGACTCGTGACTGCGACGCACATGCCCTCTTAGAGCCACCCAGGCCTCTACCTGAATCTTGCTGGAAGTTATCCGGCACACATCGACCGCATAATCAATTACATCTGCTGAACCCGCCTCGATGACGCTTCCGGTAAAGACCGGGGCCGAGTTCCATGCCCTGAAGAGGCTACAATAAAATAAAACCGATGCAATAAAGACAAGAACGGGCATCACGCCAAGCCATCGAGCCGGCGAGCATCTACGCAACGCCGCTGCGATCCCTACAACCGGCCTAAGCACCACCACCCTCCCAGGCATGCGAATTTGACGCTGAATAGTTCTGCGGAGCCTTCCGCAACCGTAGCAATGCTCGGGAGGCTCTGCTCTCCACCTGCGCTTTAGGATAAAGGAATCTGGCAGGGCGCCCTGCCGAAGCGTTAAAATTGCTCAAAATCCGCGTCCAATACGCAGCTGTATTATGGAGAAAGAGGGGTGATTGCTGCCTGCGGGAATAGAAACCCAGCTAATGAAGCCAACGAGGTGGCCAGGCACTCGCCCTCTGCGATCTCACGCCCAGAAAGTTGCCGCACCTTATCAGGGCGCTCGCGCGGCTTCAGCCAAAGCAAGGGTATGGTAGCGGAAAAGCAGATTGTGATCTCTGACCGATACACCCAATTTTCTACTACTGGTCAACTCCACCCGAAGCACTCCCGCCTTCCGTCGGGTTGTTACGCTCTCCGGTTCCATTTACCGTCCGCGCCACCGGTATCTGCTGCCACGACCCATGAGTTATGTATTTTTTGTCGAAATAGAGGCACCTCTGCATGAACCGCACGAGACGCGCGCTGGCCTGCTTCGGTGTTGTCGCGCTGGCAGCCGCCGGCTGCCAAGGGCACCCCAACGGCGGTATCGCCACTGACGGTAACTGGACCGTCGAGGAGGGACGGTGGGCGCATCCATTTCGACCCCAGCGACGACGACCGCCCGTACCAGGTCGCGTCCTATGATGAAATCCAGATGCTCGGCGGCTACGGCGCGCGGATCGAACGCGAGCTTTGGTACAGCCTGCGACGTGAAGGCTGAGCGCACGGCGGGGCGCTGCCGATGCATTCCAGTTTGCCGGTCGCCTCGCAGCGACAGGTTCTGCATCGTGGTAGCGCCATGAGCCGTTGGCGTCCTCCCGTTGCAGCCTCCACCGCGGTGATCACCCGCCCCGGGTTCGAGCGCCTGCGGGCGGAGCTCAACGAGCTCTGGACACGGCGCCGGCCGGAAGTGGTGAAAGCCCTTGCCGCCGCCGCGGCCGAGGGCGACCGCTCGGAGAATGCCGAATACATCTATCGCAAGAAACAGCTCGGCGAAATCGACCGCCGCGTGCGCTACCTCAGCAAGCGGCTGCCCGCGTTGCGCGTGGTCGACACCACCCCGACCGACCCCACGGCGGTGTTCTTTGGCGCCTGGGTCGAACTGGAGGACATCAGCAGCGGCGAATGCCGGCGCCACCGCATTGTCGGGCCCGACGAAACCGACGCACGGCGCGGCTTCATCAGCATCGACTCGCCGCTGGCGCGCGCGCTGCTGAACAAGCGCGCCGACGACGAATTCGAAGTCGCGCTGCCGCTCGGTCCGGCGCGATTCTGTGTGCTGGCGGTCGAGTATCCGCCGCCGGACTAGGCCGGAGTGCGGCCACTGGTGCGACGAAGTCGTCGCTCACTTCTCGCCACTGGAGCGTAGGCAACAGCAAATCCTCCCCAGCCCCCCCCTATGTCAAAGGAGGGAGCCATGCTCCTGCTTCATAGACGGGTGATGCCTACCGCTGTACAGCCCATTCGTGGATAATAGTGATTCTCATTTGCCAATTGCCCGAGGTGTTCCCCGTGCGACCGTTACTGCTGTCCAGCGCCCTGCTGATCGCCCTCGCCGCCTGCTCTGAACAGAATGCCGACCAGCAGCCGGCTTCCGGCACCGCCGCAGATGCCGCGACGCCGCAGGAGCTCGTCGTCTACACCTCGCGCAACGAGCAACTGGTCAAACCGCTGTTCGATCGCTACACCGAGGAAACCGGGGTCCAGATCGAGTACCTGACCGACAAGGCGCCGCCGCTGATGGAGCGGCTGCAGGCCGAAGGCAGCCGCACCCCGGCCGACGTGCTCATCACCGTCGATGCCGGCAACCTGTGGCAGGCGGCCAATCTGGGCCTGCTGCAGCCGATCGACTCGGCGGCGCTGCAGGCCAACATCCCGCAGAACCTGCGCGACCCGGAGAACCGCTGGTTCGGCCTGTCGGTCCGCGCGCGCACGCTGGTCCACGATCCGGAGGCGACCCCGGCCTCGGAACTGTCGACCTACGAGGACCTGGCCGATCCGAAGTGGAAAGGCAAGCTGTGCCTGCGCACCAGCAACTCGGTCTACAACCAGAGCCTGGTCGCGACGATGATCGCCACGCTCGGGGCCGAGCGCGCCGAGGAAGTGGTCCAGGGCTGGGTCGCCAACCTCGCCGCGCCGCCATTCGCCAACGACACGGCGGTCATCGAGGCGATCGACGCCGGGCGCTGCGCGGTTGGCATCGTCAACAGCTACTACCTCGGCCGTGCGCTGCGCGACAACCCGGAGCTGTCGGTGGCGCCGTTCTGGCCCAACCAGGGCGATGGCGGGCGCGGCGTGCACGTCAACGTGTCCGGCGCCGGCGTGACCGCGCATGCCGACAACGTCGAAGGCGCACAAGCGTTCATCGAGTGGCTGTCGTCCGGCGAGGCGCAGGGCCTGTACGCCAACGAGAACATGGAGTTCCCGGCCAACCCACGCATCGACGCGGCGCCGCTGGTCGAAGGCTGGGGCGAGTATCGCCAGGACCTGATCAACGTGTCCGAAGCCGGCCGCCTGCAGGCCGAGGCGGTCAAGCTGATGGACCGTGCCGGCTACCGCTGAGCCCGCTCCCGCGTTATTGCGGGTGCTGCCCGCCCGCCCACGGCGCGCTTCGGCCTCGCCGTGGGTATGGGCCGCGGTCGCGTTGTCCTTGCCCAGCCTGGTGCCGCTGCTGGCGACGCTCGGCTCGCTGACGCGGCCGGACGCGGCCACCCTCGCCCACCTCACCGATTACGTATTGCCGCACGTCGGCGGCAATACGCTGTGGCTGCTGCTCGGGGTCGGCATCGGCACCTCGATGCTCGGCACCGCGCTGGCGGCGTTGATCGCGCTGTGCGAGTTCCCGGGCCGGCGCGCATTCGCATGGTTGCTGGTGCTGCCGTTGGCCTTGCCGGGTTACGTACTGGCGGTGGTCTTCATCGACCTGCTCGACTACGCCGGACCGGTCGCCAGCTGGCTGCGCGAGGTCGGTGCGCCCGCGCTGCCGGAAATCCGCTCGCGCGGCGGCCTGGTCGCGGTGATGACGCTGGCGCTGTACCCGTACGTGTACCTGGTCGCGCGCGAGGCGTTCGCCAGCCAGGGCGCCCGCGCGCTGGAGGCCGCACGCGCGCTCGGCATGGGTCCGTGGCGCGCATTCGCCCGCGCCAGCCTGCCGATGGCGCGGCCGTGGATCGCCGGCGGGACGCTGCTGGTGCTGATGGAAACCCTGGCCGACTTCGGCACCGTGGCGGCCTTCAACTACGACACCTTCACCACCGCGATCTACAAGGCGTGGTTCGCGCTGTTCTCGACCGATACCGCGCTGCAGATCGCCGCGGTGATGCTGCTGGTGGTGATGGCGCTGGTCGCAATCGAGGCGACCACGCGCAAGCGTCGATCCTTCGCTGCGCTCGGCCATCGCGATCCGCTGCGAATGCCACTGGGCCGGCGCGCCTGGCTGGCGACCGGCTTCTGCACGCTGGTGCTGGCACTGGCGCTACTGCTGCCGCTGTCGCGCCTGCTGTGGAACGCGTTTTCGCACCTGGCCGACCTGGATGCACGTTATCTCGATAGCCTCGTCAATGCGCTGAGCCTGGCGTCGAGCGCGGCGCTGCTCGTGACAGCAGCGGCGTTGGTGATCGCAATGGCCGCGCGCGAGCGCCCCGGGCTGGCGACCACCGCGACCGCGCGGCTGGCGACGTTCGGCTACGGCCTGCCGGGCGCGCTGCTGGCGATCGGCCTGTACGTGCCGGTCGCTCGGTTCTCCACCTGGCTCGCGGACACGCGCGGCTGGGACCTGGTGCTTGAAGGCGGGCTGCTGCTGTTGCTGGTCGCCTACGGCATCCGCTTCATGGCGGTGGCGCACGCGCCGGTGTCTGGAGGATTGTTGCGGATCAAGCCGAGCCTGCTCGAAGCCACGCGTGGCCTCGGCGTGACCGGCGCCCGGCAGCTGCGGCTGGTGCATTGGCCGTTGCTGCGCGGCAGTTTCGCCACCGCCGCGCTGCTGGTGTTCGTCGATGTGATGAAGGAGATGCCGATCACCCTGATGATGCGCCCGTTCGGCTGGGACACGCTGGCCACGCGCGTGTTCGAATTGACCAACGAAGGCGAGTACGCGCGCGCGGCGTTGCCGGCGCTGGCGATCGTGCTGGCCGGGGTGGTGCCGGTGATCCTTCTGACCAGACGGCGGCATGATGCGGCTTGAGGTGGACAACGCGGCGGTCGGCTACGGCTCGCGAACGGTGCTCGAGGGCGTGTCCTTCAGCCTGGAGGGCGGCGATATCGGCTGCC
>JAHWKC010000006.1 GCA_019348095.1 Pseudomonadota bacterium
GTAAATGCGTTCCTCGCAAGTTATCCGGCGGAACTGGACCTGGACGTCACCGCCGTGCAACGACTGCGCGGCGGCCGCATGCCGCTGTCCTACACCAACTACGACTGGCGCTTGAACCAGAGGCGTCCATGACGTACGCAAGCTGAGCCCCGCGTCCGCGCGCATCGCGTCCTACCCTCCCCATTGGCTTGATTGATCAGGAAATGTCATGAATCTTCCCTCCGCGCACGACGACATCCGCCACTATTACGGCGAGGTTCTGCAATCCAGCGGCGACCTCAAGACCGGCGCGTGCTGCCCGCTCGAAGCGATGCCCGAGGCGATGCGCCAGCTGTTGGCCGACGTCCACCCCGAGGTCAAGGACCGCTTCTACGGCTGCGGCTCGCCGTTGCCGCCGGCGCTGGACGGGATGACCGTGCTCGACCTGGGCTGCGGCACCGGCCGCGATGTCTACCTGCTGTCGCGGCTGGTGGGCGAGCAGGGCCGTGTCATCGGCGTCGACATGACGCCGGAGCAGCTCGAGATCGCAGTGCGCCATCAGGCCTGGCATGCCGCGCGCTACGGCCATGCGCGATCCAATGTGTCGTTCGTGGAGGGCTACATCGAGCGCCTCGATGCCTGCGGAATCGCCGACGACAGTATCGACGTGGTGGTCTCGAACTGCGTGCTCAACCTGTCGCCGGACAAGGAGCGGGTATTCGCCGAAATCTTCCGCGTACTCAAGCCCGGCGGCGAGCTGTACTTCTCCGATGTGTTCGCCGATCGCCGCATCCCGCCGGAGCTGCGCACCGATCCGTTGCTGCTGGGAGAGTGCCTGGCCGGCGCGCTGTATGGCGAGGATTTCCGCCGTCTGCTCGGCCGGGTCGGCTGCAATGATGCGCGCAGCGTCAGCCAGTCGCCGATCGCGCTGCTCGATGCGCAGATCGAGGCGCGAATCGGCATGGTCGGCTTCCGATCGGTCACGATGCGCGCGTTCAAGCTCCCGCTGGAGGACCGCTGCGAGGATTACGGCCAGACCGCGACCTACCGCGGCACCATCGCCGGATT
This sequence comes from Pseudomonadota bacterium, assembly GCA_019348095.1. Taxonomy (GTDB): domain Bacteria; phylum Pseudomonadota; class Gammaproteobacteria; order Xanthomonadales; family Xanthomonadaceae; genus Novilysobacter_A. Next base: position 1,048 of record JAHWKC010000006.1, read on the forward strand.
GCCGCATGCGTTCGTGCTCGACGGTCACCATCGTTTCGAGACCGGCCGGCCACTGCGGGTCTGCGGCAATACCTTCGACATGCTGGCGCGTTCGCGGTACGCCGATCATTTTCGATTGCTGGGCGACACCGGCGTGCATTTCGGTCTGTTCGACTGCGCCACAGGTCCGGTAACGGCCTTGGCGGCCGCAGGCGCCTGCTGCTGAACCAGATGTCACCGTATCTCGCCCTCGTGACTACCGCAGGCCTCGGCGACCACGCCGAGCGGGACTTGTCGCCGCAGTTCGACGCGGCTCGTGCCGGTGCCAAAAGGACCTGCGCCGAGCGGCCGTGGCGGGTGCACACCGATGCGCGGGTGACCGCAGCGTCAGCGGAGCGCTCATCATGAGCTGCGGCATCGCGATTTTCGTCAAGACTCCGTCCCTGTCCCCGGTCAAGACACGACTGTGGCCGGACCTCGGCCAACGATGCTCCGAAGCGCTGTACCTGGTCGCTGCTGAGGCGGTGGCTTCGGTGGCGGAAGCGGCGCAGCAACGCTCGGGCATGCAGCCCTACTGGGCGGTCGCCGAGGCCGAGGCTTTGCACAGCGATGCCTGGATCGACCTGCCGCACCTTTCCCAGGGCACTGGGTCGCTCGGCAGTCGGATGGCGCAGGTCTACCGCCTGCTGCGGCTGCGCCACCACGGTGCCATTGTGATCGGCGCCGATTCGCCGCAACTGGTGCCGGCCGCGCTGGAACGCGCGGCCGACTGGCTGGCGTCGTCCGAGCCGCGGCTGGTGATCGGGCGTGCGCAGGACGGCGGCTTCTGGCTGTTCGGCGGCAATGTTGCGTTGCCCGACGGTGCGTGGCTGCGCCCGCAGTACAGCAGCGAGTCGACGGCCGATCAGTTCATCGTGGCGATGCAGCGTTTCGGTCGCTGGCTGCAGCTGGAAACCCTTGGTGACATCGATACCGCAACGGATCTGCCGGACGTCCACGCCCACCTCTCGCAGTTGGCCGCGCCCACCGACGCGCAGCGGCGACTGCTGGACTGGCTCGACGCGCTGCCGTCGACGATGGGCGCGTGCCGGTGATCCGCGTCCTCCTGCTCAACGACTCCACCGTTTCATCCATCCGGTATCCGATCCATGCATGACACCTGGCCCCTGCTACAGCACAGCGACTTTCCCGCCATCGAGCGCGGGCGGGTCACGACCCTGCAACTCAACCTGGGCTATCTGTGCAACCTCAGCTGCATCCACTGCCACGTCGCCGCCAGCCCGCGGCGGACCGAGACGATGGACGAGGACACCATGCGATTGGCGCTGGCTGTTGCCCGGCACCTGGGTGTCGGGACGCTCGACCTGACCGGCGGCTCGCCCGAAATGAACCCGCGGTTCCGCTGGCTGGTGGAGCAGGGCAGGGCCATGGGACTGCACGTGATGGACCGGCTCAACCCGACGATCATGCAGGAGCCCGGCTATGAGTGGGTGGGCGACTTCCTGGCCGCACACGAGGTCGAGACGGTCGCCTCGCTGCCGTGCTACAGCCAGGACAACGTGGACGAGCAGCGCGGCAATGGCGTGTTCGAGAGCTCGATCAAGGCGCTGCGGCAACTCAACGCGCTCGGCTACGGCCAGCCCGGCGGTACGCTGACGCTCAACCTGGTCTACAACCCGAACGGCGCGTTCCTGCCGCCGGAGCAATCCGCGCTGGAGACCGAGTACCGCCGGCTGCTCGGCGACAACTTCGGCATCGTCTTCAATCGTCTGTTCGCGCTGGCCAACATGCCGATCCAGCGCTACGGCTCCTGGCTGCTGTCCAAGGGCCATTTCGCCACCTACATGGCGACGCTGCGCAACGCGCACCGCGAGGAGAACATCGACTCGGTAATGTGCCGATCGTCGGTCAGCGTCGACTACAACGGCGATCTGTACGACTGCGATTTCAACCAGATGCTCAAGCTGCCGCTGGGCGGACGCGAACGCAAGACCCACCTGCGCGACCTGCTCGGCAGCGCACTGCCCCGCGGGATCGGCGTGGCCGGTCATTGCTTCGGCTGCACCGCTGGGCAAGGCTCGAGCTGCGGCGGCGCATTGACCTGAGGAGGAGAGAGGACATGAGCTGGATCGAGGAAATCGCTCCCGAGGCCGCGCAAGGCGATCTCAAAAATCTGTATGAGGAGTTGGAGCGCAAGCGCGGCAAGGTGTCGAACATCCTGCAGGTGCACAGCTTGCGGCCCGGGGCGCTGCGCGGGCACCTGGATCTGTACATGGACCTGATGTTCGCCCCCGCAGGCCTCTCGCGCCGGCAGCGCGAGATGATCGCGGTGGTGGTCTCGCGCGAGAACCGCTGCGACTACTGCGTCGCCCATCACGTCGAGGCCCTGGCGCGTTACGTCAGCGACCGCGCGTTGCTGGATGCGATCGCCAGCGGCGCCGCCATGCCGGAGACTGCACCGGCCGATTCGGCACTGATGAACTACGCAGTCAAGCTGACCCGCGCACCCGGGTCGGTCCGCGCCGACGACCTCCAGAGCCTGCGCGATGCCGGCATTGCCGAGGCCGACGTCCTGCTGGCGAACCTCATCGTCGCCTATTTCAACTTCGTCAACCGGATCGCGCTTGGGCTCGGGGTCGCGTCCAACCCGGCCGAAGTGGCCGGCTACGGCACCTGAGGGCAGCCCATGAGCGCCGACCGGCCATGCAACGTGCTCTTCCTATGCACCCACAACTCGGCACGGAGCATCCTGGCCGAAGGCATCGTGACGCTGCTGGGGGAGGGCCGCCTGGTCGGGCACAGCGCCGGTAGCCATCCCTCCGGACGGGTGAATCCTTTTGCGCTGGAGGTGCTGCAGTCACTCGGATGCGACACGGCCGGGATGCACAGCAAGTCGTGGGATGCGTTCGCCGGGCCGCACGCACCGGTGATGGACTTCATCATCACCGTGTGTGACAACGCCGCCGGCGAGTCGTGCCCGGTCTGGCCGGGCGAGCCGCTGAAGCTGCACTGGGGCCTTGCCGATCCGTCGACTGTGGACAGCGACGACGCCGGCAGACGGGCGGCATTCCAGGACACCGCGCGCCAGATCGCCGCGCGGGTCGGGGCTTTGATCGACCGGCGCGGCGCCGCCGGGGATCGGAGGGACGCAAAACGTCACACTGCCACCTTCACGCCAGCGGGCCAATAATTCCGCTGTCGACGGTAGTACATGCAAGCCCCGCGACACGTGCTGATCAGGCAAGTACAGGAGGAAACATTCCATGCAAGCACATGACGGCGACAGAACCACCACAAGCGCGACACACGCCATCGACTGGAAGGCGGCCGTCTGGGCCGGCATCATCGCCGGCGCGGTGTTCATGATGCTCGAGATGGTTCTCGTCGGCACCATCGGCGGCGGCAGCCCCTGGGCCCCACCGCGCATGATCGCGGCCATGGTCCTGGGGGACAGCGTGTTGCTGCCGCCAGCCCCCTTCGACTGGGCATCATGATGACCGCAATGATGATCCATTTCGCCTTGTCGATCGTTTACGGGCTGGTGCTTGCCGCGTTGCTGCGCCGGGCGAACGCTGGCACCGCACTGATGATAGGCGCGGTGTTCGGCCTGGCGATCTACCTGATCAACTTCTATGCGATCGCCTCGATGATCTTCCCGTGGTTCGCGATGGCGCGCGGCTGGGTCAGCGCGATCGCCCACATCATGTTCGGTGCCGTTGCCGGCCTGTCCTACGTCTGGCTTCGTCGCGCCTGACGGGAAAAAACGTCGCATTACTGCAGCCGCGGCACTTAGCCGCGGCCGCTCGGCTCGATGCGTTTGTTGAGCCGCGATTCCAGTTTCCGGCAGTCGTCGCTCAAGACAGGAGCAGTTCCCCGGAGGCGAGCTCTCCCGCCGTTTGCCGGGGAATCGCAGTGCTATGCTCTGGCGGAACATCCGCGAAGCAACATCCCTCCGCCTGTCTCGTCGATCTTGAGGATGGCCTCAAGCTCTACCAGGTGAATTGGTTTCCGCACAATGGGGTGCGGCTCAGAGGGTCAAGACGAGGCTCTCCACATGAACGCTCCAATCTGACGCTTCCTCCTTGGCTGCGGGTGCAACGCCCGCTTCGGACGCCGTTTACCGGCACACCCATCCAAGATGCAGGAGTCACCACCATGTCCGCTCACGTTCAGAGCCTGGACGAATTTTTCAGCATGCTCGTCCAAGAGCAGCGGGACATTCGCATTACCCTCGCAAGCCTGGCGGACTCGGGCCAGCCGGTCGTGCTCGATCAGGCCGCCCAAGGACGCGTCAGCAGGATCGATGCCATCTCCCAGCAGCACATGGCCAAGGCGGGCAGCACCCGCTTGTCGATTCAACTCGACCGGATCCAGGCAGCGCTGGAGCGCTATGCAGCCGGACGCTACGGAGTTTGTTGCCGCTGCGAACTGGAGATCGAGCACGGCCGATTGATGGCTGATCCGGCAACGCCTTTCTGCCTGGAATGCAGCCAGGAATTGGCCGAGGCGAAGCAGCTCGACATGCGCCGAAACACCAGTCGCTGAGTCCGTGCCGGCACTTGCAAGCAGCCCTCAACATCGAGCGCCGCATTCCGAACCGCTGGCGGCCATCGCCGACATTTCGCAATGACAGTACATTGAGATCACTTGCATCAGCTAGTGGTCCGCTTGCGACCACCAGGCACGCGCTTACCACAGGATTCCGCCTTGGTTCCGCTCCGGACCCATCACCGACGTGCCGCCACTTTCGGGTTCTCGGCCGCGCTGGTCTCCAGCCTGGGGCAGACGTACTTCATCGGTCTGTTCGGATTATCGATCCGCGATGAACTGGCGCTCGAGGAATCGCATTGGGGCGCGCTGTACGCCATAGCGACGTTGGCCAGCGGGTTGCTCATGTTTTCGCTCGGGGGGATCGCCGATCGCCTGCCGATGAAGCGGGCCATCACCGTCGCTCTAGCCATACTCGGGCTCGGGACAATCCTGATGTCAGTCGCGAGCGGCTGGCTGCTGCTGGTGATCGGGTTGTTCTGCCTGCGCCTGGGCGGGCAGGGGCTGGTCGGTCACATCGCGATCGTCGCCGCCGCCCGGCATGCCCGCCGCCGTGGACGCAGCATCGCCACCGCTGCGTTCGGCTTCATCCTGGGGGAAGCCCTGCTGCCCCTGGCAGTGGTGGCGATGCTGGGGTGGCTGGATTGGCGCTGGGTGTGGAGCATGGCCGCCGTGCTGGTGCTGGGCGTCGCCTTGCCGGCGCTGCGCGCGGTTGCTGCGCCGTTGCCGCAGGCGACAGTGATGATGACTCCGTCGGACGCACCGCCGCCGCTCCGGCGTCGGCAACTGGTCCGCACGCCATCGTTCCTGGCCGCGTTGGCGGTGGTGCTGGTGTCACCGTTCGTGGTCACCGCAGTGTTCCTCCACCAGGGCACGCTGGCCACGCTGCACGGCTGGACGCCGGCGCAAGTGGCCGCGGGATTCATTGCATTCGCGGCTACCCAGACCGCGACCACCTGGCTGGCCGGTCACTGGGTAGACCGGCATGGCGTGGCGTGGGTACTGCGTATCTATCTGCTGCCGGTGGCGGCGGCATTCCTGGCACTGGCGTTCGGCCCATCGCCGCTGGCGCTGTGGGGGCTGTTCGTCGGACTGGGCGCCACGGCAGGCGCCAACAGCGTCATGTCCGGCGCGTTGTGGGCCGATGTGTTCGGCGTCGACAGTCTCGGGATGGTGCGCGGGGTGTACACCGGCTTCATGGTCATCGCCACGGCGCTGTCGCCGCTGCTGTTCGGCCTTTTCCTGCAGACTGGATCCCCCATGGCGTACGCCGCGGTAGGGGTGGCCGCGTACGTGATCCTGGTACCTTGGTGGGTGACGCGATCACTCATCAGGCATGCGGAGCGGGCCTCTTGGTCCTAACGAGCGTAGGCTTTCGCGTTGCGGCCCACGGCATATGGCCCCCGTAGCCTCCCGACAGCCGGGTGCGGCCAGCCGGGATTCAGAACATCAAGGATGGGAAGCACTTCACCCCGGAAGATCATCCCGACTGGATCGCGGCAGCGCGCGAGGTAAGCGTGCGCGCGTCGGTCAACCCTGTCAGCTCGTGCTCATGCCGGTTCTCACGTTTGTTCTCCGGGGCACCCATGCATGGCAGTCCTGTAATCGATGACGGCGCCGATAAAGGAAGCATGCACAAAGGTCTGGGGAAAGTTGCCCAGCATCGTTCCGCTGTCGGGATCGGCTTCCTCGGCAAAAAATCCGAGATCATTGGAGTACTCGAGAGCCGCTCCCAGGATCTGGCGTGTGCGAGCCAGGTCCTTGCGAATGATCCAGTACTGCGCCACCCATATCGTCCCCGCCAGAAAAGCGCCCTCGCCGAACCGCTCGAGCTCCTCCAGGTGCCGCCAATACAGGTGGCCTCGGCAGTAGTCGCGTTCAAGCGCGTCGATCGTTGCCAGCATCTCGGGTGCGTCCGCCTCGCAGTACCCCCACGTCGGAAACAACACGGCCGATACGTCGACCGCATCGCTTCCGGCAAAGACCGCGTACGCGCCACCGGCGGTAAGGCAGTGTTCGGCGACGTATTGTTCGATCTTCCGCATGGCGCCCAACCACCTATCGGCCTGTTGACGATCCTCGGCAAAGTCCGCGAGGTAACGCAGCCCGCAGGAGACAATCACTTTCGAGGCCGTGTACTGCCGGCACTCATGTTCCTCCCACATGCCGTAGTCCGGCTGGTGCCAGTTGTCGACGAGGAAGTCGGCGATCTGGCGCACGGTTTCCCAGTGTTCCCGCGTGTCATGACGGCCGTAAATCAATTTCGCGGCGAGCAGAACGTTGGCGAAGCCATCGAGCTGGAGCTGGTCAGTGGCGCCGTTGCCGATCCGCACGGGCCGGCTGTCTGCGAACCCGGACAGCTCGATGCACGATTCGTCGGGCGCAGGTTCGGAATCCAGCGACAGGAACGCCGGCAGCAGCGGCTTGTCGTCCATTTCCTGCTTCGAGCTACAGATGAAGCCCAGGAATAGCCGTTCGTCGGGACCCGTGCTTCCGGCGCGTACCAGCGCACTGGCGATCATTCCGGCATCGCGCATCCAGACGTAGCGGTAATCGTAGTTACGCGACCCACCAGGCACCTCCGGCAGGGAGGTCGTGGCCGCCGCGACAATGCCGCCGCTTTCGGCATAGGTGAGCAAGCGCAAGGCGCGCAGCGACTGCGCTACCTGCCGCTCGAACGGTCCGTGGTAGGTGATGCGCGACGCGACCTCTCGCCACTCGGCAAGCGTGCTGTCGAGCCAGCGTTGCACTTGCGTACGCCCGGGTTGTTCCATTGGAGCGTCTGCCAGCACCGCCCAGCTTTCCTTCCCCGGCGGCAGCTCGAAATGGACGACGCCGTCGTCGAACTCCATATCTTCCGAGCTGTAGAGCCACCAGCTCCCGTTGATACACACGCCGCTCCCGCTGGCACGCAGGTCGGCGGCGTCTCTCGCGTAGTTTGGGGCAGGCCTCACGACCACGCGCACCGGCTCGGGCGGCGCCGAGAACAGGCGGCAGATCGCGCGCGGGCCGCCCGGACCCATCGACATCCAGTCGGTGACACTGAAATGACCGGTCGCCAGCCCGAGCCGGGTCTCAAGCACGGCGCTGTCCTCGACGTAGGCGCGGCCGGCCGGTGTTGCGGAGGCCAGATCAAACTCCCACGCGCCGCCTTTTTCGCAATCGAGCAGCGCCGCAAACAACGACGGACGATCAAAACGGCCCGGGCAGTACCAGAGGATGGAACCGTCGGCGGCCACGATTGCAGCAGTCCGTCGGTCGCCGATGACCGCAAGCTCCCGGATCCCCGTTCGTCTGTGCCTAGGCACCCTGGCCCTGGAACAGCATCAATCCGCCATCGACGACAATGGTGGTCCCGTGGATGTAGCGCGCCTGCTCAGAGGCGAGGAAAACCGCCACGTGGGCGATTTCTTCCGGCTGCGCCGCCCGCTTCATCGGAATGGATTGGACCTGTTTCTCGAGCACCTTTGGATCGTCGATCGCCGCCTGGTTCATCGGGGTCAGCACCATGCCGGGTGCGATGTTGTTGACGTTGATGTTCTTCTCGGCGAGTTCCAGCGCGAGAGTAGTGGTCAGGTTGCGAAGCCCGCCCTTGGAGACGTCATAGCCTGCTGCGCCTGTACGCGGAATTTCCTGATGCACGCTGGTGATGTTGATGATCGTGCCGTGCCGGCCGGATCCGTCCAGGCCACGGATGAACTGCTGACAGCAGAAGAACGGGCCGTAGAGATTGGTCCGCATCATATTGTCCCAATGCTCCAAGCTCATGTCCTTGACCGGCTTTCCCGCAGCATCGACGCCTGCGTCGTTCACCAGGATGGTCGGTGTCCCCAGCCTCTCATTCACCGCCTGGAAGAACCGCTCGACAAGCGAAGGGTCACGCACGTCCAGATGGGTAACAGAGCCTCTGCGCCCGGCTGCCTCAATCTCGCTCAGCGTGCGCTCCGCGCCTTCTTTGTCGTGAAGATAGGTGACCGCCACGTCGGCGCCTTCACGTGCGAACGCGACGGCGGTGGCTTGGCCAATGCCGGAGTCCGACCCGGTCACGATGGCGATCTCGCCTTCCAACCTGTTCATGTCCAAGGGCTGCCTCCGGATGCTTCGGTCAAGGCCGGCATTGGACGCCATGCATGGTCAGCGGTCTGTGAACGGGGGTGCCGCGGTCCAGCCGGCAATTGATATCTCCACCAAGGCTCACGGTGGCTCGACAACTACCGGCCTATGTTCCACAAGCTAGGCAACGGAGAATGACAATGAACCAAGTCGACAACGCTGCGGGTGCTGACAGGCAGGTCAGGCGCGCAACTTATCTTGCGAAAGACGACCAGGCGCTGACGTTCCCGCCGGACCGGACGGTACTGCTGGTGATCGACCCCGTGAACGACTTCCTTTCGGAGGGCGGAGCCGCCTGGGAACTCACCAAGAACACCGTGAAGATGCATAACGTGGTCGAGAACATGAAGCGGGCCATCGGCGGCGCGCGCCGGCATGGGATTCCCGTCATTTACGGGCCGATGGCGTACACGGAAGAGGATTACGCCGACGAATCCCTGCAGCGCCGCACAGGCATCAACAGGATCATGTTCGAAAACAAGATGTTCCTGGCCGGGAGCTGGGGTGCCGACTTCCATCCCGACCTGCAGCCGCAGGACGACGAAATCGTCCTGCTGCCGCACAAGGGGACCGACGTGTTGCACACCGATCTTCCCGATCACCTGGAGCGACTGGGTACCACGCATATGGTGATCATCGGCATGACCGCGAACCTGTGCTGCGAGAGCACCGGGCGCCACGCGGCGGAAGCCGGTTTCGATGTGACCTATTTGTCCGACGCGATCGGTTCGGAAAGCGTCCCTAGCTACGAAGCCGCGGTCCGGGTCAATTTCCCGCTCATCGGCAATGCCGTGATGAAGGTCGATGAGTTCCTCGCCGCGCTGCAGAACCCGGCGGGGGACGTGCAGGTCCAGGTAGGCGATACGGTCCATGGCTCCGACCACATGGAGATCGGCACCGTCGAGGAAGTCGTGGGTCCGTCGCCGGAGACCGAAGGCTATCTGCTCGTGCCGCGCGGCATCATCGTCGACAGGGACATCTTCATTCCGCTGGCTGCGGTCGTGAAGCGCGCCGGCACCGACGTTTTCATCAACGTGCCCAAGCTCGTCGTGGGCAAGATGCCGTGGGATGAGCCGACTGGCCGCGTCGAGCAGCGCGAGAAATACGGCAAGCCGATGAGGGACGTGGGCCAGCTATACGGCTCGCACTCGGCCTCGGCGCAAACGCAGTCCGCCCCATAGGCGGCGGCGTGCAGGTACAACGGAAGTTGGCACCGCGAGCTCGTCAGGAGAGGTCGGGCTCTGAGACCAGAAATCACCCCGTTGTAAAAGGAAGTGCCGAAGTTGAGGGCGGGTTCACTGCGCTGGATAGTGGTCACACATGCGCAGTGGTCAAGCGGTGAGCCCACCCATCTCTCCATTGGGCGGTCCTATGCCAGCTGCCATGATCGGCGCGGCGTCCTGCTCGAGATCATCGAGCGCGCGTCGGGTCGACACTGACACTTGTGCTCACGTTGGTTCTCAGGGGGTTCTCTGGGGCGGCGGCCCTGCAGGGCAGGGCGGTAATCGATGACGCCGGCAGCACGGAAGCATGCTCATTGCAGCCGTTCGACGCGGCGTCTCCCCGGCAACGGTGCACAAGCTCGCACGTCGCCCTCGATGGTGAGTTGCTCACGCTATTTGGACTGACGTTGTCCTACGGTCCAGCGGCCCATCCCATGGATCGGATCCGTCGTGAACGACTTGCTCCCCATCCTGGGGCTGGCCTTGCTGCCGGCCGCCGGCAACTTTCTCGGCGGGGCCCTGGCGGAGGTATGGCGGCCTTCTTCGCGGGTGCTGAGCATGGCGCTGCATGCAGCCGTGGGCATTCTGCTGGCGATCGTCGCGATCGAGCTGCTGCCGCGGGCAGATGCGGCGCTTTCCGGCTGGGCGGTCGGCCTGGCGTTCATCTTGGGCGGCATGCTGTACTTGGTCGCCGACGCAGGTGCGCAGAAGCTGGCCGGCGGCAATCGCGGCGGAAAGCGTATGTGGCTGATCTACGCCGCCGTCGCGATCGACCTGTTGAGCGACGGCCTGATCATCGGCTCCAGCGGCGCCATCGCCACCGCACTAGCGTTCAAGCTTGCGATCGGCCAGGTGCTGGCCGACCTGCCGGAAGGCTACGCGGTTTCGGCGTCGCTGCGCGCGAACGACGTCCCGCGCGGGAAGCGGCTCCTGATGATGGCGTCCTTCGTAATCCCGGCACTCGCGGCCGCCGCATTCGCGCACCTGTTGCTCAAGGACGCGAGCGACCTGTGGCGCTTCGGTGCGCTCGCCGCAATCGCGGGGCTCCTGTCCCTGGCAGCCATCGAAGACATGCTCGGCGAAGCCCATGAGCACGGTACCGACTCGAAGGGCGCGGCGATCGCGTTCGTGGGAGGCTTTGCGTTGTTCGTGTTCGTCTCGGCGGGGCTTGAATAGCGCTCCCGGGAAATTGACTGACGTTGCCCTACGCTCCAGCGGTCCATCCCAGGGAGAGGATGAACGGGGTGTCGCGAATTCGTGACATTCACCTATGGGTGTCCTATATTCGCGACGTGGCCACCGACCTTCCCTGTGCTCCTAAGCTCACCCGGGCGTTGGGCAATGCCTTGCGTACCGCCCGCCAAGCTGAAGGATTGACCCAGGCGCAACTGGCGCAGCGGGCGGGCATTGCCCGGCAAAAGCTGATTCAGCTCGAGCAGGGCAAGCCAGGCGTGGCCATGGCGGCGTACACCGCCGCGCTCGATGCCCTGGGCCTGCAACTCGCGCTGCAACCCACGCAAATACGAATCACGGACTACCCGCAGCTCAAGCGTTTGGCCTGGAATCGCCCCGGCGACGATCTGGTCACAGAGCGTGATGCGCTTGCGCTGTACGAGCGCAATTGGCGATTGGTCGATCAGGAGCAAATGCCTGCCCGCGAGCGCGAGCTGTTGCAGCGCTTGGTGCAAAAGCACGGAGGTGGGATCTTGCATGTTTGAGCGTCCACACCATCGCCGAATCGCGTCAGTGCTGAATGCATTCGACGCAGAACTGCTTGAGCGCGTGCATTGCTTTTTTGGTGGAGGCACCGCCATCGTCCTGACGTTGAACGAATACCGTGAATCGGCCGACATCGATTTCCTGTGCTCGGATCGCGACGGCTATCGCGAATTGCGGCAGGCCATCTCCGCGCCGACGCTGGGTGTGTTGTTACGGACGCCGATAAAGCACGTCCGCGACGTCCGAACCGAGCGCGACAAAATCTCGACCTTCCTGGAAGTCGACGATATCCCCATCAAGGTCGAATTCGTCCTGGAAGCACGTATCGATATTGCCGGGGCGATAGACGCCAGCCTCGGCGTGCCGGTGTTAAGCCGCGACGATATGTACGCCGAAAAGATCCTGGCCAACGCCGACCGCGGCCTGGATCGCTCGGTCATGAGTCGCGACTTGATTGACCTGGCAATGATGATCCAGGGATGGGGGCCTATCCCCGAGACTGCCTGGAACAAGACGTTCGACGCGTATGGCCCAGCGGTCTACGAGCAGTTCGACAAAGGTCTGGCATTACTCAGCAAAAGCGAACACCTCAAAAAGTGCATGGCAGCGATGTCCATCGATCCTGCGCTGAGCAAGGTGATCCTCGACACGCTGACCGAGCATCGCCCGAGGACAGTCGGATGAACTGCCGCGCTGGCTGGCAGACTTCGTTTTCCTGCCGCCTTGGATCTGAAACCTGAGTCACTCACAAGGGCTGGGTGCTGCAGGATCTGGGGTAGGGCGAGCCCCTGAATCCTCAGTGGCACACAGCATAAGAGCGCCGCAAGCGATGGAGCATAGCTTTCTGAGCATGCGGTACATGTTGTGTTGGGTGCCTTTGCGGAGCTAGCAATGCCGCGGGAGGCGCGCCAAACATGGCGCGAAGCCAATGTCATACACTTCGCATAATGCCTATTATGTAAATACGGAGGCGGCCACGCTCCCGTGCGTGCGCCGCGACATCTCGTCGAGCGGCCGGCAATGACGGTCATCAGCCCTGCTGCCGGACGCTCGCGCTGGTTTGTCCGAACAGGACATTCTTGCCTTGCTCGGTCACTGCCGGGCGACTGGCCAGCGACTCGCCCCGAGCGTAGGCGCGCTCGGTGGCGGGCCGCGCTCGCACGGTCTCGAACCAGCGACGCAGGTCGGGGAAATCCTTGAGATCCTGTTGCTGCCGCTCCCACGGCACGATCCAGGGATAGCAGGCCATGTCGGCGATCGTGTAGGACTCGCCGGCGATGAACTCGCGGCCGGCCAGGCGCCGATCGAGCACGCCGTAGAGGCGGTTGGTCTCGTTGACGTAACGGTCGATCGCGTACGGGAGCTTTTCCGGCGCGTATATGCCGAAATGATGGTTCTGTCCCGCCATCGGTCCGAGGCCGCCCATCTGCCAGAACAGCCATTCCATTGTGGTTTTCCGGCCACGGATATCTGCGGGCAGGAACCTGCCGGTCTTCTCCGCCAGATACAGCAAGATTGCGCCGGACTCGAACACGGTGATCGCGTCGCCGCCATCGGCCGGTGCCGCATCGATGACCGCGGGCATGCGGTTGTTCGGCGAAAAGGCGAGGAACTCCGGCTTGAACTGATCGCCGGCGCTGATGTCGACGGGATGGATGCGGTAGTCCAGCCCCGCCTCCTCGAGGAACATCGTGACCTTGTGGCCGTTGGGCGTGGGCCAGTAATAGAGCTCGATCATGGCGGGAATTGCTCCTTCTGCGGTTGCGTGGATGGCAGTCTGGATGGGCCGGGTTGCATCGCGATCATGGCCCTGCCCTGCCCTGGCGCGCTGGCGCGATCCGCCAGACGGTGTTGCCGACATCATCGGCCACCAGCAGGGCGCCGTCCGCGGCGACTTCCAGGCCCACCGGGCGCCCGAGCGCGCCACCGTCGCTGTCCAAAAAGCCGGTCAACACTTCCTGCGGCAAGCCGACGGGCCGCCCCGCGGCAAACGGCACGAACACGACTCGGTAGCCGCTCGGCGGACGCCGGTTCCAGGAGCCGCGCTGGGACACGAAGGCACCGCCGCGATAGTGCTGCGGCAGCAGGTTGCCCCGATAGAACACCAAACCCATGCTGGAGGTATGCGGGCCGAGCGCGAAGGCCGGCTCGACCGCGGCTGCCACCAGTTCCGGGCGCTGCGGGTGCACGCGCGGATCGACGTGCTGTCCGAAGTAGCTGTACGGCCAGCCATAGAACTGCCCGCGCTCCAGCGGTGTCATGTAGTCGGGCACCAAATCGCTGCCCAGTTCGTCGCGCTCGTTGACGGAGACCCACAGCGCGCCGGTGACCGGCTCGAACGCGAGCCCGTTCGGGTTGCGCAGGCCCGACGCGAACAGGTGCATCTCGCCGGTCTGCAAGTCGAGTTCGTGCACCGCGGCGCGACCGATCTCCTGCTCCATGCCGTATTCGGCGATATTGCTGTTGGAGCCGACCGTGACGAACAGCCGCTGCCCCGAGGCGTCGGCAACGACGTTGCGGGTCCAGTGACGGTTGATCGGGCCGGCTGGCAATTCCGCGACCTGCTCTCCCGGTGCCTCGATCCGCAGAACGCCCCGCCGGTATGGGAAGCGCACGACCGCATCGGTATTGGCCACGTACAGGCTGTCCCCTACCAGCGTCATGCCGAACGGCGAGTGCAACTGCTCGAGCAGCGCGCTGCGCACGTCGGCGATCCCATCGCCGTCGGTGTCGCGCAGCAGTGTGATGCGGTCTGCGCTCGGCAGGTTGGACCCGGTGATCTTTTGCACGAGCCCCATCAACTTGCCCTTGAGTCCGGGCAATCCGCTCTCCTCGGGCGCCTGCGCCTCGGCCACCAGCACATCGCCGTTGGGCAGCACGTGCAGCCAGCGCGGGTGGTCCAGGCCGGATGCGAATGCATTGACCGCCAGGCCGTTCGCCGCCAACGGCGTGCGGCCTGGCGGCCAACGCTGCGCCGGTGCGATGTCGAAGACCGGGATCAGCCGGTCCTTCGGCGTCGGCAGCACCGGATCGGGGCCGCTGCCGGCAGCCACGCGGTAGCGCGCCTGTCCGAGGCACGCACTCAACGTGAACGCCGCCAGCAGCGCGAGAACGAATCGCCAGGTGGAAATCGCGGGACATTTGCAAAGCATCATCGACTCCTGCGGCAACACACTCGGCCACTCTGCCCTGTTGCCTCGACATGCTGGGCTTCGCGCCGCCAGAGCAAGGTGAAAGCTGCCGCGGCATCGATCGATGCAGAGGGTCGGCAGGAATCAATGGAAAAACAGCCTGCTGACCTCCGCTGCTTGGCTCCGTCCACGGTGCGGGTGCCAAGATGGTGGCGACGCAAGTGAGGCAGGCACATGGTCGCGTCCAGCGGGGCCGGGCGTGTTCTCATGCACCAAGTCGCTGTCGAGAACGCCGCCGTCTGAAACGACGGCGTTCTCGACATCACGCGGCCATACGACGGCAGCTTTCCGCGCAGCGGCGGCACGCCTCGGCACAACGCCGGCAGTGTTCGCCCTGCTGCGCAGCGCACTGCTCGGCACACCAGTCACAGACCTTTGCGCAAAGTGCGCAGATCTCCTTGGCGAATGGACTGTTGCGCGCCATGGCATCGGCGCACAGGCGACAAATCGCTGCGCACTCGATGCAGCATGCCGGGCAATCGTTCGTGGTTTACATGCCGACCATGTGGCTGAAGCAGTTGCCGCACTCGGTCGCACATTCGCTGCAGGCGGTGATGCAGTCCCGAACGGCATCGGTCAGATGATGGCTCATGATGTTTCTCCTGCTTGGGTGCGGATGAAGATCGACGCATCCGCGGCGGCGCGCCCAGTCAAGATTTCGATCCATCCCCGTTGATGCGAACGCCGATTAGCCCTGAGCGGGCAGAGGTTCGACGTTCTCCACCTGTACTTGCAGCGTATCGGCCGAGATCACGCCGGTCAGCTTCACGCGCTGCCCCGCCGTTGCATCGGTGCCGCTGCCAAGCGCCAGCGGATAGCGGGTCTTGCCGGCGATCAGCTGCGGCGTCGGCGCCAACGTCAATCGCCCTTCCAATTCGACGTGCGCCTGCTTCGGCGTAAAGCCGTTGTCGATGATGACCTCGCGGATCTGCGCCATCGAGGTCACCGAGCCGGGCGCCAGCGTCACTTCCGCGTAGCCGTCGTTGAGACTGACTTTGACCGACTTCACGCCCGGCAGGCCTTTCAGGCCCTGTTCGATGCCGTAGGCGCAGGGGGCGCAGTCCATACCGAAGATGGTCTGCTTCGCGTGCAGCAGGCCTTGCGCGAGGGCGATGCCCGGTGCGCCGAGCAGGGCCAGGACAAGCATGGGCTTCAAAATAGTTTTCATGATTTCGCTCCTGTAGAACCAGTAGGTAAAGACGAACTTGGCACGGTAGTCGGTGTCCGGCTGCAGGCCATTGAGCTGCTCGTCGACCGGCAGCAGTACGCCGGCCGATACGCCCCAGCGGCCGAACAGCCCCAGCACCGACGGGCCGGCGAGCACGCGCGTGCCGCCGGAGTTCTCCATCCTCATGCCGCCCACACGGTCGCGCTCGGCATGCTCGGCGACCGCTTCCGCGAACAGGCGCCAATCGGGCTTGGGGTAGTCGCCGCGGAACACCGGCGGCCGCCAGCCGAAGACGGCCGTCGCGTAGGTCAGATCGCCCTGTTCCACGCGGGCACGCCCCACGTCGTGCTGGACGCCGGCGCCGAGCCACCAGTACGTGGTGCGCGAGGCGAACCCGGTGACCACGGCCGCGTGCAGCGTCGGGCCGATATCCAGGTTCGAATTGCCCAGTTCGGCGCCATCGGCGACGCCGACCAGCAGGCTGCTCTCGCGCCGCATGCCAATTGCCGGTGCGTTGCGGTGGAAGCGCCACAGCATCGAGGCTTCGACCGCGTCCGGCGCGCCCATCATGGCGCCGCCGCGCGTGTTGGCCATGCCCACGTCTTGATCGCCCTGGTCGATCGGCGCCGTGAGCGTGAGCTGCAGGTCCTCGGTAATGCCGTAACCCAGCATCTCGCGTGCGCTCCAGGTGTCGCCTGCCTGCGTCTGGACGTGCATGAATCCGGTGTCGCTGCTCCATTGGCCCTGACCCAGCGTCGGCGTCGCCAGCCCAAAGATCGGTCCGTGGCCTTCAGCCTGCGCCGCCATCGGAATGGCCAGCGCGAGTGCGGCCGCGAGTACCGGCTTTCTTTTATTCATCTTTATCGTTGTCCTCAGGAGAATGCGAGTCGGAGCGGCAGCCACAGAAAGGCCACGAAAGCCGCACCTACCCAAATCAGAACCGAGCCCAGCCACACCCGCCGCGACCAGCGGTCGGCACGCGCACAGGCCGCCGCAAGCACCGGGTCGCCTGGGCAACTGCGGCCGGCGCGGTACAGCGCCCAGCCCGCCAGCGCGAGCGTCAGTGCGGAGCCGGCGAACATCCAACCCTTGTACTGACTCAAGGTCACCAGCCACGGCGCGGTGGAGGTCATGGCAGCGACGACGCTGCCCATCCCCAAGGTCACCAGCAGCAGCGGCAATGCGCAGCACAGCAGCGTGCCCAGGGAAAACAGCAGGGTCACGGCACTCAGCCCCTGTTTCCCGTGCGAGTTCGATAGCGACATGGCGTTTTCTCAGGATGAAGGTCGGGAGGGCGGCCCGCGCGTGCGCGGTGCGCAGGCGCTGCAGGCACGGCTCGGATCCAGGCGCGGCCACACGTTCCATGCGGCGGCTACGGCGAGCGCAACCGCGCCTAACAGGGTGGCGGCAGCATTGCCGATGACGAACTGGCCCAGCCAAAGCAACAGCGCCCCGACCACGCCGAGTGCCAGCGGCCCATAGCCGCGACGCATGCGTGCGCCCCAGGCCAAGGCTCCGAGCGCCAGCGCCAGCGCAATCGCGGACAACGGCAGCAGGTATTGCCGCTCCAGCAAGAAGCCCAGGCCGAGCGTACTCACGACACCGAGGTAGCCCGCCAGGCACAGCGGGCACGCGCCCACGGGCACCGCCGCCAAGCCAAGGCTGGGCGCCACGGCGAGGACACGAGGCCAGCGGCCACCGCCCTGCATCCCCGCTGGCGCACTTGCATTGGCGGCACTGCGCAGCGCCTGCACCAGCAATGCCACCGAAGGCACGCCGCTGGAGGTGTCGTCTTCGACATAGATCCGGCAGCCGTAGCCCGCGCCTGCGGGTGCGCTGGGGTCGATATCGCGACCGTTGACCCAGATGGTCGGCGATGGCAGGCCGCGGAACTCCTCCGGCGTCGCCGGATCGGTCGTGTCCCACTCCAGCCAGTCGGGCGCGGCGCCGAGTTGCGCGAATGCGGCCACCAGGTTCGTGCGTGTCTGGGCGACGTTCGGGCAGCCGGGGTCATAGATGAAATCCACGCCGCTCATGCGTCGCTCTCGTGGCTGAGGTGATCGAGGATCGGGCAATCCGACACCGGCCCGCTGCCCTGGCAAGTCTCCACGAGCGACCGCAGCGCCTTGCGCATGCGTTGCAGGTCGCGGATGCGCTCCTCGATGTCGGCCACCTTGGCTGTGGCGCGACTGCGTACGTCGGCGCAGGTGAACGAGGGGCTCACCCGTAAGTCGAGCAGCTCGCGGATCTCGTCGAGCGGGAACCCGAGCTCGCGGTAGAACAGCACCTGCTGGAGGCGGGCGAGGTCGTCCTCGTCGTAGAGGCGGTAGCCCGCGTCCGTCCGTCCGCTCGGCCGCACCAGCCCGATCTCGTCGTAGTGGTGCAGCGTCCGGACGGTGACGTTCGCGAGCTCCGCGGCCTCGTAGCGTGACCGCCCGAGGACGTGGATGACGACATCCTGCACGTCACCGTCGCGCAGACCGGCGTGGGTCGCGTGCACCGGTACGCGGAACGCGGCGCTGTCGAAATGGAAGCGGATCGCGGAGAGCCGCGGCGGAACCGCCTTCGCGCGATCGACGCGCGCGACGAGCCGCGTACCGGCGTCTTCGCCGTCGACGAACGCGATCGCGCGAAACCCGTCCCACTTGGGCTCGTATGCCCAGCCTTCACCCTCGGGCAGGCTCGCACGCGGCCGCGCCAGCTGCGGCAGCACCGGGGGCGTGAGCGGGAGCGACACGCGCAGAACCTACCGCCGGGCGAGCGACCCGGGTACCGCGTGCCTGCAGCGCCACGACCGCCGCGAGGACGAGCACGCCGCCGAGCACCTGCAGCGGCCCCAGCGCCTCGGCGTAGATCGCCACCGCCAGCGCGACCGTCACGACCGGCTCGACGGTCGACAGGATCGAGGCCGTCGCCGCGCCGAGGCGCTCCATGCCCAGCATGAGAGTGACGAT
>JAHWKC010000070.1 GCA_019348095.1 Pseudomonadota bacterium
TCAACCCGGACCGCATCGGGCTGACCAAGCCGGTCGATGTCGCGATCTGCGGGGATGCCAGGCAGGTGGCGCGGGCGATCCTCGGGGCGCTGTCGGCCACCGCCGGCGATGCGGGGTGCGAGGAGCGAAATGGCCTCATCCACCAGACGAAGTCGGCGTGGCTGCAGCAGCTCTCCTCGATGGACCACGAGGACGACGACCCGGGCACGAGCTGGAATGCGCAAGCGCGCGAGCGCGACGCCGAGCTGATCTTCACGCGGATCGCCTCCGCCGGGCCGGCCTTCATCCACATCACCGAATACGACGCGACGCGGCCGGCGTTCGATGCCGGGGAGACGCTCGCTGAACTCGCCACGCGCCACGCGCGTATACCCGTGATTGCGAACGGTCAGCTCGGCGCGCCGGAGCGGGCCGAGTCGCTGATCGCGAATGGGCACGCGGAGGTCATCACGCTGGGCAAGTCCGCGCTCGCAAACCCCGATTGGCCCCGTCGCGTGATGGCGGGCGAACCGATCGAGGAGTTCGACTTTTCAGTCCTGCAGCCGCAGGCGAACATCAAGGAGCACGAGCTCTAGGAAACCTGGGAGACGCGTCCGTGCCATACAACCTCACGGTGCAGAGCGCGGCGGTCACCAGGTGCTTCTCTTGGGTGTGGCCATTCCTTCCCTAGGCGTTTCAGTTCAGTGACATCGGCGCGCCGGTTGCCGGTTTATGGCCGATCTCCCGAGCCCACTGGCGGCTTCACCGTGTAATGGATCGTCATCGCGCGAATCAGCCCGTCGTGCACCCAGTAGGAATCCGCGCCGTCGTCGATGCGTCCGCGGCCGGACGACGCCGTCCACTCGAGGAAGCCGAGTTCGCCGTGGCAGAGCCGCGTCCGATACTCGTACCCGGTCTCTCCAAGCTGCTCCTGCAGCAGGCGCGCCGCATCACGGAGGCCGGCATGGCCGCGGAAGACGCCGTAGGTCGTCATGAGCACGCAGTCCGGCGCGAAGTTGCGGTCGATGTCGGTCTCGATGCCGCCCTGTTGCGCAAGCGATAGATGGTCGTTCACGACCTCGGCAGTCGAACGTGTGCACATGCGGCTCTCCGGCAGGCGGGCAGCCGATGCTACGCATGCACGGCGTTGCGGCGTGTGGAACTCAACCCGGCTGGCGGTCCAGCGCCGCGAACGCCGCGGCGATGGTGGGCGGAGCCGTGGGACGGGCGTACATCGTCGTCAGGTACTCCCTCAGCCTCGGCGCGCCGCCGAGCATCTCCGCTTCGTTCGCCCAGTCCAGCGTGTATGCGGCATTGAGATCGGCCACGCTGAGCCGGTCGCCCACGATGAACTCGCGCCCTTTCATGTGCCGCTCGAGCACGGCCACCATCTGGCGGCACTCCTGCCGGGCCAAGTCGACGTCCTGGGGCAGCCGCTTGTCTTCCGGGTAGATGAACGTGTGGCGCGCGATGCGCCACAGGGGCTGCTCGATCTCGGTCACCAGGAAGAAGATCCAGCGGTACATCTGGCCCCTGTCCTCCACCGTCTCCGGCATGAGCCCCGCCTCGCGATGCTTGTCGGCCAGGTAGAGCTGGATTGCGGCCGATTCGGTCAGCACGACGTTTCCGTCGACCAGCACCGGGACCTTGGCGGCGGGGTTGAGCTCGAGGAACGGTGACTGCCTGGCCTCGCCTTGCAGGATGTCGACCGGGCGCAGCTCGTACTCGAGACCCAATTCGTTGAGCAACCAGAGGACGCGCAGGGCGCGGGTCGGGGGCGTTCCGTAGAGTTTGATCATGTCAGGCTCCGTCAATGTGCAGGCACGCTTTCCAGTTAGACGAACCAGGCACTGCGGAATCGACAGGGCGACGCTGGGGCGAGCGTGCTGACGCTGGTCGCGAGGCGCTGACCACGGAGGACCGGTGCGCGCGGCGATGGCGGCGGCGCCCGAGGAATATCGCGGGTCCACCCACGCGGCCAAGGCGTATTTCCCGGGGCGCGGGATCGGGACCCGTCCCGTCCGCGGGTACCTGCACCGTTGCCGGTCTCGACAATCCGGTCCACGACGGGGCTAGAATCCGGCCGGCGTGCCGCCCGGGCATGCATCAGGGGGAAGTCCGATGTCGAAACGCGGATGGTGGGCGCTGCTGCTGGCGGGGTGTCTGACAGTGGGTGAAGCATTGGCGGCCGATGACGCGCCGGCCGTGGACCCGGTGTGGGGGCAGTACGCCTCGGTGGTGGGGCGATCGGCCAGCGCCGGCAGTGACGGCTACACCCTGCGCTGGTACTGGACGGTGCCGGGTCAGGAGCTGGCGCAGGAATACCTCAATCCCGGCAGCGGTACGCTGAAGCACCGCGACATCATCACTCCGGGCGAGACGCCGGGCAGCCTCGTGCTGCAGTCGTCCTACCTGGGGAAGAAGCAGTGGCACGGCACGGTGCAGCCCGATGGGCAGGTGCTGTTCGTCGGCAAGGGACTGCTGAAGCTGCCGTACCTGGCGGGCTTTGGCGATGGCGATGCTTGGCAGATCCTGCAGGTCGAACTCGACGACGGTCGGATCGCCTCGGTCGATGAGGCGACCCGCTACAACCGCTTCCTCTTCGCGGGGTCGGAGCCGGCCGTGGCGGATGACACAGCCGCCGCAAATGACACAGCCGCCGCCACGCCGCCCGCGGGGGTCGCCCCTGCCGCGGCGACCGTCGCCGTGGTACCCGCGGCAACGGCAACCGCTGCGAGCGCCGGAACGGCCAAGCCACAGTCGATGCTCGGCAAGCTCGCGGGATCCCTGGGTCTGGGCGGTGGCGACGCGGCAGACGGCTCCCCACCCGTCGTCCGTCCGGACTTCGGCGTCATGGAACAGTTCATCGGCCAGCGTTTCGTCTACCACGACTGGATTGCGGACATCTCGACCATCGAGGAAGGCCGCACGCTTGTGATCCAGTTCGGCAGCAATCAATACCACCTGCGCGCCACCGCCGACCCGAACCGATTCGAAGTGCCGGTGCATCCGGCGGACTTCCATGGAGCCAAAGCGCAGCGGCTGCACGACGGCACGCTGGAAATCAATCTCAAGTACTGGTCGGTCGATCACATGCTCGGCCAGTTGATCCGGCTGCGCCTGAAAAAGAACGACTACGGCGCGTTCGACATCACCAGCGAAACCAACTTCCGCTTCGCCATGGGCGGCTGGGAATGGGGCTGGTCGCACAATTACCAGCCGTACACGACCGAGCTCGCGGCGGAGCAGCGCAAGTACGCCCAGTGGGAGCGCGAGGACCGTGCCCAGCAGGCGCGGGAGAATGCGATCCAGCAGGCCGAGTCCGACGCGGCCTGGAATCGCGCCATGTCGACCATGACCCACAACCTTGCCGACTACGCCGCCCGCGAGCAGCAACGCATGGACGACTCGCAGGCGATGCTGGACGAGATCAACGCGATGGCCCGCGCGGAAGCCGAGGCCCAGCGTTACGCCGAGCAGCAGGCCGCGCAGCAGTACGCGGCGCAGCGGCAGACGGCGCAGCAGCTCGCGCAGCAGCAACAGGCAGCGCAACAGCAGGCGCTGGCGCAGCAGCAGGCCGCGATGCGTGATCGCCAATCACAGTTGCAGGCGCGGCCCGCACAGTCCGCCGGCGGCACCGGCTCGTGGGAGCACGCCGGAAGCAACGCGCCACCGACCTCGGCAGGCAACGCCTCCACGCGCGACCACGCCAGTACCTGTATCTCGCCGCCGGTCACCAGCCGCCACAGGTGCGCCTCGCTGACGGGCTACAAGGGCATGGTTTCCAACTCCTGCGCCGTGCCCGTGGACGTGAAGATGTGCTTCATGACCGCCACCGGCTGGAACTGCCAGTCCAACTACGGCCTGGGCCCGCAACAGACCTGGGAGCCGGGCTGGTGCCATGCCAGCACCGGCGAGGTGTTCCATTCGGTCCGCTACAGCGACGACCAAAAGGCGCTGGCCAGCCCGTGAACGGTGGCGACAAAATCGCCTACCTCACAGCGAACTTCCGCAGCGCATCGATGAGCTACACAGACCCCTCGTTGCGCCAGGAACCTCGACGTGGGGCTTGCGGACCGATGACCCTCAACCCCTTTCGCAGCGGACAATGACACCCATGCGAACCTTCGTACTGAGAGCACGCGCGGCACCCACCGACAGCACGAAGCTGCTGGCGTCCGTCGGCAAGGACGCCCATGCGGAGATCCTCGCCCATACGTTGATGAACGCGATCTTCGTGGCCCAGTCACATCGCCCCGATGTGACGGTCTACCTGGTGCTGGAAAGCACCCCGGACTTTTCGCGCACGGTCCGCTTCGACGCCAACGCCATGCACGACATCGGCGGCTTCAACGAGCAGGCGCTGCTGGGCAAGATCGCCAAGGCGCTGGACGCGTCCAGGGGGATGGGCAAGGACGAGGCGCGACCGGTGGAACCCGGCGTCACGGTGCGCACCGTGAGCTTCGAGCGGCTGGTGCAGCAACTGGCCCAGGACCACCAGCTGTTCGTGATGGACCCGAAAGGAACGCCGATCCGCGGACAGGCGTTCCAGGACAATCCCTGCTTTCTGCTGACCGACCACATCCCGATGCCGAAGAAGACCTTTCACAGCCTCGATCGCCTCGGCGCGACCCGGATCACCTTGGGTCGAACGATGCTGTTCGCGTCGCAATGCGTCGTGCTGATCCACTACGAGCTGGATCAGCGCTAGCAGCCGCGGGAGAACCGCGATTACACCGGACGCCGCACCGCGCGGACGGTCCCGCTCGGCCCGCCGCGGCAATAGAACAGGTCGCCGCCGTCGGACCCGAGCCCGCTCACGCCGGCGCCCTCCGGCATCCGCAACTGCTCGATCACGGCGTCGTCGTCCGGATCGACATGACGGATCTCGCTCTCGTCGCCTTCCCATGAGGCAGCGAAAATCCAGCTGAGCATGAGTCGGCCGAGTATGCCGTACGACAACGCCTTGGCCGAAAGCTTCTTCGCGACGCTCAAGCTGGAACTGACCGACGACAGGCCGTTCGCAAACCGCAACACCGCACGTACTGCGGTGTTCGAGTATGTAGAGCTGTTCTACAACCGCGTCCGCATGCATTCGGCACTGGGCCACCGATCGCCGATGCAGGCGGAGCGGGAATATCAATCGGTCAGGTCTGTATCCTGACTACCTGTCTGTGGAATGCGGGGCAGTCCAACCTGACCCCATCTATCCGTCCCCTTTTTTTGTCCATTTGTCCGCTCCGAAGCTGCGCGCGTTTTCCCTTCGCATACCGTCCCTGCCTTGCTCACTAAGCTGTTGACCTCACCGCGGGAGACCCGGACGTCATGCTGGTCGACAACATGCAGAATGATCTACACCCGGTGCTGGAGCGCTTGCTGGAGGAAGGCTACCGGCTGGCGGCGGCGCTGCCGCTGTTCGCGCTGGCGCTGCTGGTGGTGTGGCTGGCCTGGCGCGTGGGCGGGTGGCTGTCGCGGCGCAAGACGTTCGCGCGGATTTCCAAGAACAACCCGTTCGTTCGGGAACTGGCGCGTACCACCACGCGCTGGGTGGTGCTGCTGATCGGCATCCTGGTGGCGCTGGAGATCATGGACGCCACCGCGCTGGTGGGCGCGGTGCTGGGCACCGCCGGAGTGCTGGGCGTGGCGCTGGGGTTCGCGTTCAAGGACATCCTGGAGAATTACCTGGCCGGCATCCTGATGAGCGTGCGACAGGTGTTCACGCCCCGGGACCACGTGGTGATCGACGGCAACGAAGGCATCGTGGTGTCGATGAGTTCCCGCGCCACGATACTGATGACGCTCGATGGCAATCACCTGCGCCTGCCCAACGCGCTGGTCTTCCGCGGCGTGACGCTGAACTACACGCGCAACCCGAACCGCCGCTTCACATTCGACGTGGGCATCGGCGTGGACGAGGACCTGGTGCTGGCGCAGCAGCTGGGCGTCGACGAATTGAAGCAGGTCGACGGCGTGCTGGAGACGCCGCCGCCGCGGGCCTTCATTAACGCGCTCGGCGAGTCCAGCGTGCAGGTCACCTTCCACGGCTGGGTGGACCAGCGCAGCCATGATTTCCTGCGGGTGAGGAGCGAGGCGATACGCCGCACCAAGCTGGCGATGGAGTCGGCCGACATGGACATGCCCGAGCCGATCTACCGCGTGCAGATCAGCGAGCGCAAGGAAAAGCCGGCGCACGAGGCACGCGCGGCGCGCGAAAAGATGGCCCGCGAAGATGCGTCGTTGCAGCCCACGATCGACACCCGCGCCGACGCCGACCTCAGCGCCCAGATCGATATCGAAAAACGGGCCAACGCCAGCGAGGACCTGCTCCATCCGGAGGCGCCGCGCGAATAGGCGGTTGTGTAGGCCGGCGAAAAAATCGAGCGACTACCCATGAGGAGAGGCTAACGCCTTGTTCCTGCTACCGCTGCGAGTGTCGATTCCCCACCCCGCCGCTCGTCGATGAAGACAAGCGGGCACTCCGGCCCGCGCCGGCAACCCAAGGAAACACCGCATGATCCCCAAGAACACGATATGCCTCTGGTACGACCGCGACGCGCTCGAGGCGGCGACGTTCTATGCCGAGACCTTCCCCGACAGTTCGGTGGAAGCCGTCCACCACGCGCCCGGCGACTTTCCCGACGGCAAGCAGGGCGACGTCCTAACCGTCGATTTCACCGTGATGGGCCTCCCCTGCATGGGACTGAATGGCGGCCCGGCGTTCAAGCACAGCGAGGCGTTCTCGTTCCAGGTCGCCACCGACGACCAGGAAGAAACCGACCGCCTGTGGGACGCGATCGTCGGCAACGGCGGCCAGGAAAGCGAATGCGGCTGGTGCAAGGACAAGTGGGGCGTGTCGTGGCAGATCACCCCGCGCGCGCTGACCGACGCGTGGACCGACCCCGACCGCGCCGCGGCCAAACGCGCATTCGACGCCATGATGACGATGGGCAAGATCGACATCGCCACGATCGAAGCGGCACGGCGGGGCTGACCCGATGGCGGTGATCACCGCCTTCGAACGCTCGCCGCACCGCGGCCGCGGTGCGGCCGGCGACATGCGCGGCCGCTGGGCGCTCGAAGAAGCGGAGCAGCCCTACCGCTATCCGAACCTGTGGCGCCCGCGGCGAAGCGGCCCACCGGTAAGCCGGGCGGCGGGTCGGAAGTGATCCGATCTTTCCCGTCGCCGGCGCGGCCGGCCGGTCAGTGGCCCAGGATGCGCGATATCAGACCCGTGGCCACCTGCACGAGGTAGTAGGTGTCATCGCTCTGGTACGGGCGCACCCACCTGTACCCCTCCGGCGGCACGGCCAGATCGTAATCGCGGTAGTCCCGCACGTAGTAGCGATCGGCCAGGTAGTCGCGCGGAATGTGCTCGCCACGCGCCCAGCGGCGGTGCTCGCGGGCATCCTCGCGCCACTCGCGATCGGCCTCGCGGCGGTCCTTCAGGTACTCACGCTCGGCTTCGCGGTGATCCTTCGCGGCCTCGCGCATGTGCTCGCGGCGGTCCTTTTCATACTCGCGGATGGCCTCGCGGCGGTCCTTCGCCGCCTCGCGCTGCATCTCCTCGTACGCCTTGCGCGTCTCCTTGCCGCGGTCGTCGGCAAAAGCGCTGCCGGAGAAGGCGATGGCGGCCAACGCACTCGCAATCAAAAGCTTCTTCATGGCGTGCTCCCGGGGAATGGAAACCCGACCGTAAGCGGCGCTGCCTGAACGGGGAAGCACCGGCGCCTTAACGGGGTCAGGTTCACTTCAGACCCGCGAGCCCGGCCATTTCTGACAAAGTTTGCAGACGACCGGTGCCCAACCTGAGCCGTTTTTCGGTTCTGCTAAGTTAGCGGCCGCGGCGCCTGATGCGCCCTTATCTTTATACCGCCACATATCCGGCCACAGGATCCACTTGATGACCCGACTGCAGATTCTGCCCAAAGCATCGCCCGATGCACGAGCTCGGCGCGTGCTTCCGTCCCTGCTGCTCACAGCCCTGCTGGCAGCGCCGTTTGCGCCGGCCTTGGCCCAGGTGAGCATCGTCAACCCCGGCGCACCGGGCGAGGATTCGCGCGAGCTTTCAGCCGACGAGGCGGTGCGGATCGCCGCGTCGCGCTATTCGGCAGCCGACGTGCAGTTCATGCAGGACATGATTCCCCACCATCACCAGGCGCTGGAAATGGCGGCGCTGGTCGGCGAGCGCACCAATTCTCCGGCGCTGATCGACGCGGCCGGGCGCATCGAGGCCTCGCAGCGCGACGAGATCGGCTTCATGCAGCAGTGGCTCGCCGCGCGCGGTGAACGCGTGCCGGATCCGCAGGCGCACTCGGCCATGCACACCTCGCACGAGATGGCCGGCATGGCCTCGGCGGCGGAGATGGCCGCGCTGGCCAAGGCCGAAGGGCCGGACTTCGAACGGCAGTTCCTGCAGC
The DNA here is from genome assembly GCA_019348095.1 of Pseudomonadota bacterium. Taxonomy (GTDB): domain Bacteria; phylum Pseudomonadota; class Gammaproteobacteria; order Xanthomonadales; family Xanthomonadaceae; genus Novilysobacter_A. The sequence continues at coordinate 8,397 of JAHWKC010000070.1, forward strand.
TGATGATCAATCACCACGCCGGTGCGCTGAAGATGGTCGAGGAACTGCTGGAGCAGTCGGGTTCGGCCTACGACCCGACGCTGCTGGAGTTCGTCAACGACGTCAGCAACGACCAGGCCGCGGAAATCGAGCGCATGACCGCGCTGCTGGCCACGGTCAGCAGTGATCCGCGCACCGGCCTGGCCGCCGGCTTCCGCGACGCCGAGGAGGCCATCGCCCACCTGCGGCTGGTCGCTTCGCTGCCGAAGCCAGCGGGCTTCTTCGACCCGGAAAATCCGGCCGGTCTGCCGCTGGAGCCCGTCGACGAGGATGAAGACGACGAAGAAAAGGATGAAGAAAAGGACGCAGAGGCGCTCGCCAAGCAACAGCGGGACCGGGCGTTCGAACGCTTCAAGGGTGAATCCACCGGCAAGGCGCGAAGCGGGCTGCTGAGCTTTGCCAACACGGATATGGCGTTCTCAAACGATGTGCTGGTGGTCGGCAACTACCACGGCTTCAACGCCTACCGCCTCGGCACCGATGGCGTGCCGGCGCTGGTCAGCTCGGTGGTCTGCCCGGGCGGCCAGGGCGACGTGTCCATCGTCGGCGACCTGCTGCTGATGTCGGCCCAGGAAACCCGCGGCCGGCTGGACTGCGGCCTGCAGGGCGTCATCGAGGACGTCTCGGCAGAACGCTTCCGCGGGCTGCGCGTGTTCGACATCAGCGACCTGGCCCGGCCGAAGCAGGTCGGTGCCATACAGACCTGCCGCGGCTCGCACACCCACTCGGTGGTGTCCAGCGACGACGAGCGCATCGTCGTCTACAACTCCGGCACCAGCTCGGTCCGGGAGCAGGATGAGCTGGAGCGCTGCGTCGACGAGCTGGCCGGCGACGGCAGCCGCTGACCCATCCCGGCCCTGCTTGCGGTCCGGCCCGCGACCGCCTAGACACACATGGCACCGCCTCGGGCGGTGTGCGACGACGCAGCCGGACCCGAGCCTCCTGGGCCGGCGTCCACGAACGAGAGGAACCCCTGTGACGGTCAGCCTCAGCAAGGGCGGCAACGTCTCCCTGACGAAGGAGGCCCCGGGCATGACCGCCGTGCTGGTCGGCCTCGGATGGGAC